>JAYRUI010000233.1:0-5547 GCA_041919175.1 Rheinheimera sp.
GTTCAAGTTCAAGCAATACCCGACCTCCCGGGGGAGAAAACTTCGCGGCATTGGACAACAGATTTGCCACCACTTGCATCAGTCGATCCGGATCGGCAGTTAAGGTGGTTTGTGTTGTTTTTAACGCCAGTTCAATTGTCACCTGATGTTGCGCGGCATAACTGGCAAGCTCCTGTACCGCATTTCTCAGCAGCACAGCCATATCAGTCTGCTGGAACTTAAATTGCAGCTGATTTGCCTCCACTTTTTGCAGATCAAGGATGTCATTCACAAGGGTTAATAAACGCTGTGAATTTTGATTGGCGGTTTGTAACATCGCCAGCATCGGCGGTGGCGGTTCCCCCAGCGCATTGCCCAGTATCAAACCCAACGCACCGCGAATGGCAGTCAAAGGCGTGCGTAGTTCATGGCTCACAGTGGAAACAAACTGATTTTTTAGCTGCGCCAGTCGTTTGTATTCGGTAATGTCCTGAAAAGACGCAATGCCAAACGCCAGTTCGCCTTTGGTATTAAAGCCGGGCCGACCCCAGGCTTGTAATTGCCTGCGTTCGCCATCCTGAATGATTTCTATATTTTCAACCACACAGGTTTCACCACGGAGCGCCCGCATGCCAGGCATTTGCTGAGCTGGGTAGGGCTCTTCTGTGCCATTGATGACAACCTGATGCTGAGTGCCGTTGTGTTGGGATGAGCCAAACATCGTCAGGGCGAGATGATTTTGGTAATAAGTTTTACCTGTACAATCAGTCACTAACACGCCAATTGGCAAGTCGTCGATCCATTGTCGGAATTGATGTTTTGCGGTGATCTTGCTGGCTTCGTTGTAAAACAGCAGCGCTTTAATGACGACAAAAAACATCACTGAATTAACGATGATGTAGGTTGCCCAGGATGAGGGATGGATCAAATATAAATTGGTATCCACTTGCAGTTGTATCAAGCCACTGACAAAAGCGATGGCGGTACAAACTAATGCCAAAAGGGTCGCTGCTGCAAACCTGATAGCGACCCGGACCGAATAGAGCACGTGCGCGACCAGACAACTGAGCACCAGCCACCAGATACCAGGCGAGGCCATACCAAAATTGATGATACCCGGCAAGCCAATTGACCAGAAAGTAACCAGTAACAAGCTGGCTTTGATGGGCAAAGAAAGATGCCGGCACACCAAGGCAATAGCAATAACCAAGAGTGCAATGACCAGATGAAAAGTGTAAATCGGTAGCCAGCCGGTATTCAATGCCCGTGAAATCGACAGCGGCGCTCCAATCAATGCGATAAGGATAAAGCTTCGCCAGATAGCATCGGCAAATTGATGTTGAATCTGCTGAAGTTGCTGCTGAAGTTCGGCATCGACAACGAGATTGGGCGAAGCAGTCAATAGAAAAATCCGCACAATAAAACCTAAACTAACTCTATAGAGTGAAGCTGGGTTAGGCAAATCAACACTCAGCTATTTTCGTGGATCGGCTAGTTGCAGGCAGCAATGTGACAGAGCATCTTTACCGGGATCAGGCGGTTTTTAACTAAATAAATCCGGGGTAAAAGGCGTATTGTCTGCTTCGAGGTTGCTGTCGGGTTTACCGGCCAGGCGGGCGGCGTCGCGGCGGGCGCGGCGTTGTTCAAGCAGTTTTAAAATACGGGCCCGTTCAGCGGCGGGTTTTTGGTGCCAGTTAAATCTTTCATCACGCGAGCGCAAACAACCCACACAATAACCACGGTTATTGCTTTGGCACACCCCAATACAGGGGTTGGGTAAGTCAAATAGCTCGAGTTGATCCATGGAATTGTGGTGGTGTCACAGCACGGCTGGCTTCAGATAATTTTGAGTCTACTGAATTCATCTGCAGCTTGCCAGCACCAGAATGGCAAGGCGGCTGGCACTTCCTGGGGTTTTCCGCCGGATTTTCGTTTACATCTGTCCCGTAAATGGCTGGTTATTCCCTGTGCAACAGCCGTTTTTACCGCTAATTTGCAGCAAAAGAAAAAAAAGCATTGACTTAAGACTTTCAGACGGCTATTTCTAATAGCCATTCGCACCAGCTCAGCTGGGCAGTTTTTAATAGATAACCAACAGAGTTATTCAAAACAAAATGAATTTTACAAACAACCTGAACATTATTGTGGTCCTCGTCGTGGTGATTATTAGTCGCCGCGGGGGCTGCCGTTTGGGTTTTAGATAGACGAAAAAACCAGACACCAGCAAAACCCCCGCACCGCAAGGTTCGGGGGTTTTGTCGTTTCAGGCCCCCGGAAAATGCAAAACAGCGGGTTGTTCGCCCGGCAAAAGTGCGAACAAAGCTGGATAACGGCTGTAACAACAAGTGAAAAAACGCCGTGTTACAGCGACAAAAATGCACAAGAGGATAGAGTTATGACGGGCGCAGAATTGGTCATTAAATTGTTAGCAGAACACGGCGTGGATAGCATTTTCGGCTACCCGGGCGGCGCTATTATGCCAATTTACGACGCGCTCTATCAAAGCCCGGTCAAACACTATCTTTGTCGCCATGAACAGGGCGGCGCTTTTTCTGCCATCGGTTACGCCCGCGCTTCCGGTAAAACCGGGGTTTGTATGGCGACTTCAGGCCCTGGCGCTACTAACTTAATCACTTCTTTGGCCGACGCTTTGCTGGATTCTGTACCTGTGGTTGCCATCACTGGCCAGGTGTCGCAAGCCGTTGCTGGTACTGATGCTTTTCAGGAAGTGGATGTATTGGGTTTGTCGTTAACAGTCACCAAACACAGCTTTTTAGTAAAAAACGTGGCGGATTTAGCCGACACTTTGCGCCAGGCTTTTGCACTGGCTCAGAGCGGCCGGCCTGGCCCTGTGCTGGTGGATATTCCCAAAGACGTGCAGTTGGCGGTAGTGGAATATCAGCCGCCGTTGCAGCTGGCCGCTGCGCAACAAGCCGCAGCTTTGCCACAACAACAACTGCAGCTGGCGCGCACACTGATTCAAAACGCCAAAAAACCAATGGCTTATATCGGCGGTGGTGTGCATATGGCAGGCGCCTTAAGCGAACTCAACGAGTTTTTAACCGCCACCGGTATGCCAAGCGTGACTACCTTAAAAGCAATGGGATCTGTGGATAAACACAACCCCTATTATTTAAGTATGCTGGGCATGCACGGCACTCAGGCCGCCAATTTAGCAGTGCAACAATGTGATTTATTAGTCTGTTTGGGCGCCCGTTTTGATGACCGCGTGACCGGCAACCTGAAAAAATTTGCGCCTGAAGCCAAAGTGATTCATATCGATATAGATCCAGCCGAAATCAACAAGTTACGTTTTGCCGATTGCGCCATGCTGGGCGATTTAAAGTTGTTATTGCCTGAAATGGCCGTGGCAACCACCATCAGGGAGTGGCAACAACATTGCCAGCAACTGAAGCAACAACATGGCTGGCGTTATGACCATCCGGGTGAGCGTATTTACGCGCCTTTGCTGTTAAAACAACTGAGTGAACGCATGCCCGACAACTCTGTGGTGAGTTGTGATGTAGGACAGCACCAGATGTGGGTGGCGCAGCATATGAGTTTTAACACCCCGCGCAACCATTTAAGCAGTGGCGGTTTGGGCACTATGGGTTTTGGTTTGCCAGCGGCGATTGGCGCGAAAATCTCCCGCCCAACCGACACTTCCATTGTAGTAAGCGGTGACGGCTCTTTTATGATGAATGTGCAGGAACTGGCCACCATTAAACGTTTTCGTTTGCCGGTAAAAATAGTGGTGATCGACAACCAGCGCCTTGGCATGGTGCGCCAGTGGCAACAGCTGTTTTTTGACGGCCGTTACAGCGAAACTGATTTATCCGACAACCCGGATTTTGTGTCTTTAGCCGCTGCTTTTGCCATTCCAGGCCATAGCATCAGCCGCAAAGACGAAGTAGCAGGCGCGCTGGATGCCATGTTCACCTGGCCTGGCCCTTATTTATTGCATGTAAAAATTGATGAAAACGACAATGTCTGGCCTTTAGTTCCGCCAGGCGCCGCCAACCAGGACATGATGACAGTCATGCCATCACAAGACACACCACAAGGAGCAGCACAATGAGCACCCAACATACTTTAACTATCCAGACCGGTTTGGAAGTGGTGGCGTTAGAACGTTTGCTGCAGGTTACCCGTTACCGTGGTTTTCAGCTTTGTGGTATGGATATGAAACCACTGGCCGACCACAGTGGTTTGCTGGTGACGTTAAATATCCAAAGTGATAAACCCATCAGCCTGCTGACGGCGCAGCTGAATAAGTTATACGATGTACAGCAACTGGAGCTGCATGATGCCAGCGCGGTAAATGCAGCTTTAAGTGCCTGATTAAAAACAATAACGACCAGCCCCATGATGGGCTGGCGATAATAAAAATCCGGATCGCAGCTGCAAAGCAAAAACGATTTGGAAGCTTTATCCAAAATCATTGAAGTTGCAGGTAGGCGGCAACTGAGTGAATCCCCTGAGCATAGTTGCCTATGCGATTGGGGTTCACGATGGCAACCAACACCGCTGCAACTGCAAGGATAAAGGATAACAACCAAGTGGCCCTGAACCATATACACATATTTTGCTGACGCGCCTTAAACAAACGTCAGCGCCATTTAAAAAAGAAATGCAGGAGTAAACCGCATGCCTAAATTACGTTCAGCCACCACCACCGAAGGCCGCAATATGGCGGGCGCCCGCGCTTTATGGCGCGCTACCGGCGTGAAAGACACCGACTTTGGTAAACCCATTATTGCCGTGGTGAACTCTTTTACCCAATTTGTGCCTGGCCATGTGCATTTACGCGACCTCGGCAAATTAGTAGCCGAAGCCATTGAAGCAGCAGGCGGTATCGCCAAAGAATTTAATACCATTGCCATCGACGACGGTATTGCTATGGGTCACGGCGGCATGTTGTACAGCCTGCCTTCGCGCGAAATTATCGCCGACTCGGTGGAATATATGGTGAACGGCCACTGTGCCGATGCCATGGTCTGTATTTCCAACTGCGACAAAATCACCCCAGGCATGCTGATGGCCGCGCTGCGCCTCAATATCCCGGCCATTTTTGTGTCGGGCGGGCCTATGGAAGCCGGTAAAACCAAGCTGTCCGATCAAATTATCAAACTCGATTTAGTTGACGCTATGGTGTCAGCCGCCAACCCGAATGTCAGTGATGAAGACAGCGAAAAAATTGAGAAAAGCGCCTGTCCTACCTGCGGTTCCTGCTCGGGCATGTTTACTGCTAACTCGATGAACTGTTTAGTGGAAGCTTTAGGTTTAGGCCAACCGGGCAATGGTTCTATGCTGGCTACCCATAGCGACCGCAAAGCGCTGTTTGTCAGTGCCGGCGAGCGTATTATGGATTTATGCAACCGCTGGTATAAAAACGATGACAAGAGCGCCCTGCCACGCTCTATCGCCAACAAAACTGCTTTTGAAAACGCCATGATGCTGGATATCGCCATGGGCGGCTCTACCAATACCGTATTGCATTTATTGGCCGCTGCTATTGAAGCCGAAGTCGATTTTGGTATGAACGATATCGACCGGTTATCGCGCATA
>JAYRUI010000234.1:0-5533 GCA_041919175.1 Rheinheimera sp.
CGGATGGTATTCAGTGGTGTGACTAAATCTTTGATATCGGTTTCCGGGAACAACAAAATAAATTCTTCACCACCATAACGGGCGATAAAGTCAGTTTCACGCATGCTCTGTTTTAGCGCTTTGGCGATGACTTTCAGCGTTTTATCACCGGCACTGTGACCATAACTATCATTAATATTTTTAAAGTGATCCACATCTGCCAGTACTATGGCTAAAGGCTTGCCTGAGCGTTTGGCTCTTTTTACTTCCAGCTCATAACGTTCATCAAAAGCGGCGCGGTTTGGTAATTCGGTCAGGGCGTCTTGTAAACTGCGGAATTTTTGCTCGGCCAGACGTTTTTTAAACTGGCTGGCTTCTTCTTCCAGTTCTTTCAGCCGTTCTGCCATGCTTTGCAGTGCCTGCAACATCATTTCGCGTTCTTGCCGCTCAAGCGATTCTTTATCTTTCAGCGAGTTGGTTATCACCCCCAGCTTGCTGCTAACCATGGTTTGCAGTTGTTCCAGCGTCGTGGCAGATTTACTTTCTTTGCTCAGAGAATCAATTTGTTGCTCAATCTGTTCATTGAGCGCCTGCATTTTTTGCTTGATGTTGTTGCTGCTGGACAAAGATGACACCAGCGAATGTTGCACGCTGGTCAGGGCTTCGTTCAGTTTCAGCAAAAAGTGCTGTGCGGACTGCCGTTCATCATTAATGCTGGAAATGATAATTTCGATGGTTTGCAGACAGGCTTCCAGCAACTTTTCAATCGAAAGTTCGCTCAGCAAACTTAACCTGATGTTTTCAATAGATTTGGCGTATTGGCCTTCAAATGCCAGTTCGCTTAACAGATTGGTCAATTCAATAGATATTTGCCGGCAAATCACTTCGTAGTTATTTTGTTCGGCCGGAGTGTGGTGTTGTTCTACTTGTTGTTTGGCTGACAGCGCCGACTGATACAACTCAGTTAAATGGGTTAAATGGGGTAAAAATGCCGTCACGCTCGGTGTAGGTTCATCCACTTTCGACAGCAGTTCACGTAAATCTCTTCTGAGCTGGTCAGGTAAACCCCGTTGTTTTTGCAACAGTTTTCCTGCTTCCGTTAAGCTGCTTTGTGCTTTTTTTACGTCCTGTTGCTGTTTGCTTTCCAAAAGCTTCAGTTGTTCAGTTGTTGCTTCGATAAAAGGTAGGATCTTCTCCAGATCAATACCTTTTGCCAGTTCTTGTCGCAGCTTGGCCAGCTTGTTATCCAAATCAATATCAATGCCTTTGCATACCAGCGACAAACGCGACACAAAGTTGGTCAGAATTTTAAACTGACTTTCATAAGTACCTTCGAGTTGTTTCCGGGCTTTTAAGGCTGAGGCAAGTTGAATTTTGAAATTGTTGTCTGAGTCCACTACTGACGTTTTCCTGGTTAGAACCGAGTGACGTTTGCGCTAAGTATATCGTTAATAAAGGCAAAAGCGCAGTCGTTTTAAAACAAAGCGTGTAATTATGCCAAATAAAAAACGGCAGGGTATTGGCCTGCCGTTTTTTATTGTCCTGCATCGGACTTTTATTTTATTTCCTGGTCAGGTAGTAGGGTAACCAGGATTGTTCTTCTACAGAGGTCAGAGTTGTCATTTCAGCTGTCCTGTTAAATCAGTTGGGGTTGATGTGTCTGGCATCAACGCTGCTAAGTTAACCATATTTCGAAACGAAAGTAAAAGTTGATATGTAATGTTTCATAGTGACTTTCATAAATATTGAAAGCAAAAGTGTACACTTTTGCCGCAAAACACTGGTGCCGGATAAAAATTTGACTTAGTTTGGCGTGCATTTCAGAGGAGTCACCATGAAAATTTTAATCCAAAGCTGTTGTCTGTTGCTGGCGCTCTATAGCCTGACAACACAGGCACAAACCCAATATCAAATCAGTATCAGTCAGCCGGAGCACCATCTGGCTGATATTCAAATGAACTTTCAGGTGGCAAAAGCCGGAGTTGTCACTGTTAAATTGCCGGCATGGCGAACCGGTAAGTATCAGATCCTGGATTTAGCCAATGGTGTGCGATTATTTCAGGCGCGGGATCAAAAGGGTCAGTTATTAGCAGTTCGTAAAACCGAAAAAAGTAGCTGGGAATTAACTGTTCCTGTTGCGGGTGAAATACAGATCAATTACCAGATTTACGCCAATCAGCTGGCGGACCGTAGTCGTCATATCGACGAAACGCATGCTTATATCAACCCAAGTGCTTATCTGATGTTCAGCGACGAGCTACGCCATCAGCCTGCGACAGTGCAGTTAAAGGTACCTGAGCAATGGCGCAGTACTTCCGGCATGCCAAGGGGTGATAATCCGCATCAGTTTAAAGCGGCAAATTATGATGTGTTGTCCGATTCACCCATTGAAAGCGGTATTCACCAGAGTTTTACTTTTTCAGTCGATAATCGAAACTATGAAGTGGTGTTTTGGGGGGATGGAAATTACGATTCGAAACAAGCAGTCGCAGACCTTCAAAAGTTGGTGGCTCATGCGCCCAGTATCTGGCAGGGTTATCCTTATCAGAATTATCTTTTTATTATTCATGCCACAGGTGGTGCCCGTGGCGCTACTGAACACTTAAATTCCACTGTGATCCAGCGCGACAGATTTAGTTTTGCCAGTCGTAAACATTATCTGGAGTTTTTAAGCACGGCCGCCCATGAGTTGATCCATACCTGGAACGTCAAGGCTTACCGGCCTGCCGAACTGGTGCCTTACAACTATTTAGCGCCCAATTACACTGAGTTGTTGTGGATCTCGGAAGGTTCCACCAGCTATTTCCAGAATCAGTTACTGTTGCGTGCGGGGTTAATGACGCCCGCTGAGTTTTATGAAGATTTAGCCAAAAGGCTGGATAAATTTGCCCGTTTGCCGGGTGCAGAAGTGCAGTCGGTTGCACAAAGCAGTTTTGATAGTTGGATCAGCCTGAGCGGCGATCACGCCGACAATTATAGTGTGAACATTTATTCCGAAGGTTATCTGGTGAGCTGGATGCTGGACCAATATCTGCTGAAACACTCGGGACTAAAAGCTAATTACCGCACCTTACACAATGAGTTATACCAGCGTTTTGGCAAAACCACCGCTTTCACGGCAGCTGATGTACAACAAATTGCCCTGGAGTTAACGGGAAAACCACTGACTGAATTCTGGCAGCAGCAAGTTGACACACCGCTGGAGCTCGATAGCAGCAGTTTGTTAGCCGATGCAGGTCTGGAGTATAAAGCAGCTGAAAAACAACTGGCCTGGCTTGGTATCACCAGCACCTATTTAAATGGCGTGGAAAAAATCAGCAAAGTTGAACGGGATGGTCCGGCATGGCAAGGTGGTTTAACTTCAGAGGATGAAGTGGTTGCGATTAACAGTCTGCAATTAAAATCAGCTTTGGCTGAACGCCTCAAAGATTTTAAACCTGGTCAACAACTTAAGCTGACGTTATTCCGGCAAGGTCGTCTGATTGAGAAAACCGTGTTATCAGGCGCACTGCCCGCTGAAGCGGGTAAAGTCGTACCGGTGAAAAATCCAAGCCGTGCCCAGCGCCAGTTCCATCAGGCTTGGTTAGGTGTTGCTTTAGCGTCAGGCAAAAAATAACCGGGCACTGAAAGTCAGTCAAAAATCTATATAAAAAGGCCGCAAAGCGGCCTTTTTCGTTGTTACCCGGCACGATAAAACGCTGTTATTGCCGCGTTAACCGGATATTCGGCGGTGTATAAGGTTCGCTGCTTCGCAGTGGGTTAATGTCCAAACCACCCCGTCTGGTGTAACAAGCGTAAACCGCCAGAAATTCCGGCTGGCAAAAACGCTGAATATCCAGATAAATCCGCTCTACACATTGTTCATGAAATTCATTGTGGTGGCGAAAGCTAATCAGGTATCGCAACAAACTTTCGTGATCAATGCCTGCGCCACGGTAATGAATAAACACACTGGCCCAGTCGGGTTGTGAGGTAATCAGGCAATTTGACTTTAATAAATGTGAATGGAGTTTTTCTTCAACCTGGTGGGTTGAGCCCGTCAGTTTCAGTAAAGTCGGGTCAAATTCATATTGATTGACTTCAATATCCAGATCGTCCAGGCAGCGCCCCTGGATCCAGGTGGGCTGGAAGGCTATCAACTCGTTGACATGGTGAATGGTCACTTCCACTTTATCACCGGCACAAGCAGACAAGTCAGCCACTAAGGTTTGATACAACTGGCTGATATCCAGAAAACGGGTCTGATTCAGGCTGTTCAGATACAACTTAAATGATTTGGACTCAATCAGATTGGCTGAGCTGACTGGCACCACAAAAGTAGCCAGCGCCACCATAGGTTTGCCTTTATGGTTCAGCCAGGACAGTTCATAGGCATGCCAGATATCATGACCAAAAAATGGTAAAGGTGTCACGTCGGCGGCTAAACCAATAGCGTCGCGGCCAAGCTGGCGTGGCACAGCCTGCAGCAGGTTCGCGTCGTACTGATCCAGATAAGCAGTGCTTTTTCCTAAACTTAAGTGGGCCAATAAAGATTCATCAGGTTTTGTCATGGCAGGCTCGAAGCGGTTAGAATGCGGCAATTTTATCACAGGATTTTGTGCTGTTATGTCTGAAGTTACACAGCGATTCACCGATTTATTGCAAAAAGAGCGCAAAAAAGCAGAAAACGCCGGTCAGCAGTGGTGGGCTTATGCTGAACCAGAGCAACAATCACCTTGCCAGTATGGGGATATCGTGGATGATCAAGTGGCCTGGTGGCCGGTGCTGCAACAACAGCCGATTGATTTCAGCGGATTGGAGCATGGGCTGGAGCTACAACTGCATCCGGATCTGAAGAGCTTTTACAGCACAGCTTTTGGTGGGGGTTTACGTTTGCAACACCAGCGTGGTCCGGTAGAGCTGTTAATGCCATGGCATCAGGCCGATATCGAACGACTGCAGCAAAACATCATTGGTCATGTGCTGATGAAGCGGCGGTTAAAGCAACAAATCACCATCTTTTTTGCTGTGACTGATGACGAAGATTTGATGTTGTCAATCCTGAACAGCACAGGTGAAGTCTATCTGGAGCGGGTGGGCTGTGAAGTGAAAGAAAAACTGGCGGATTCGTTAGCTGAATTTTTAAAAACGCTGACGTCGCCGGTTTAAGGGGCGACTTTTAAGTTTTAGTAAAGTGAAACAAACAGCCACCCGCAATGCGAAGTGGCTGTGTTGGTATGGCGCCGGTTTGCCTTGAAACGGTTTGTGTTGAACTAGGTGTTTTATTGGCATTGCCAGGCGATATTGCTGACTAAGCGGCAATCTTCACACTGAAAATCAAAAAGTTCATGTAAGGGTTCAGCAAGAGCCCAATCTTTGCAGCAACCCGGGCAACATTTGGTGGCTTCCTGCGTACAATCAACGCTGCTGCCGCTATACAAAGCGTAATACACCGGCTTTTTTAACGAATATTCAAGCCGGCGCGCAAAACGCCGGCCTTGTTGGTTCAGTGTGCTGTTTAGCTTTTGTAAGCTGTGCTCTGCGGTTTTATCCAGCACCCGTTTTTCCTGCATTT
>JAYRUI010000235.1:0-5513 GCA_041919175.1 Rheinheimera sp.
CAGCAGTTACTTGCATCTTTTGAATAAGGTAGTTAAAACAAGATGTTAAAGAATTTTTTTGTGATATTGCTGGTGTTGCTTGTTGTGGCTTTTGGCCTGAGAAATCAGGTGCAACAGTTTAGTCAGACCAGACTGGCGCTGAGCGGCCCTTATTTTGAAATTAAAAGCGGCAGCTCAGTGTCCTCATTATGCCAACAGTGGCAACAGCAGGGGTTATTAACGTCGACCCAGTGCTGGCAGTTAAAAGTACTCACAGTATTTCACCCTGAACTGCGGCAAATCAAAGCCGGGGTTTATGCGGTAGCACCGGGGTTGTTATTTAACCAGTTGGCGTTATTTCGCAGTGGCAAAGTGGCGCAATTTAGCCTGATGCTACGAGAAGGTGAAACGCTGGCGCAAAGTTTAACTGCATTACAACAAGCACAGTTTTTGCAAAACGATATTCAATCGACCAAAGATTTAACGGCTTTAGTGCAATGGCCATCAGAGTGGGGAGCGCCACCGGCAGATTTGGAAGCGCTGTTTTTCCCGGAGACTTATTATTACACCGCCCATAGCAAAGCCTCGGCCATTTATCAGCGAGCACATCAGGCGCTGCTTAAACAACTTGATGCTGCATGGCAACAGCGCGACATCAGTCTGCCGCTGAAAAGCCCTTACGAATTGCTGATCCTTGCTTCTATCGTCGAAAAAGAAACCGGCGCTCTGGCAGAAAAACCGCTGATAGCTTCAGTGTTTATTAACAGATTACGGCTGAAGATGAAGTTGCAGACAGATCCAACTGTCATTTACGGCCTGAAAGAGCGTTATCAGGGCGATATCACCAGGGCGCATTTAAAAGATCCGCATCCTTACAACACTTATGTGCATTTTGGCATGCCGCCTGGCCCGATAGCCTTGGTCAGCGCCTCTTCACTGCAGGCAGCCAGCAGGCCACAACAAAGTGACATGTTATATTTTGTGGCTAAAGGCGATGGCACCCATCAATTTTCAGCCACGCTGGATGCACACAACAAAGCAGTACAACAATATATTTTCGGGAAAAAGTCATGAAAAAAGGCCAGTTTGTTGTCATTGAAGGGCTGGAGGGCGCTGGCAAAACCACGGCAATCGCCACAGTGAAAAACTGGTTACAACAGCAAGGTCACGCTGTGGTGCAAACCCGTGAGCCCGGAGGTACACCCCTGGCAGAACAAATCCGCACACTGGTCAAATCGGTGCAGGATGAAAAAATGGCGCCTGAAACCGAGTTGTTATTAATGTATGCCGCCCGTGTGCAGCTACTCAGTCAGGTGATAAGACCCGCACTGGAACGCGGTGACTGGGTGCTGGGTGACAGACACGATCTATCGTCGCGCGCATATCAGGGCGGCGGCCGTCAGCTGAATGAGCAGCTGATTAACAGTATCCGCAGCGCAGTGTTGGGCGATACCAAACCGGATTTTACCCTCTATCTGGATATCGATCCTGCGATAGGCCTCGAGCGTGCGCGGGTGCGTGGTGAGCTGGACAGAATAGAGCTGGAGCAGCTGGCGTTTTTTCAGCGTACCCGCGCTAAATATCTGCAAATAGCCCAAAGTGAAGCGAATATTCGCGTTATTGACGCCAGTCAACCGCTGCCAGAGGTGCAGGCTGATATTTGTCGGGCCTTAACGGAGCATTTTGCTTGATAGGGAGCACAAATAACATAAGCCACGCGCCCTGGCTTGAAGCCATCCAGTTTCAGTTAGGTACGCTTGCGCTGCAAGGCCAGCTGCATCATGCCTTGTTATTTACCGGTGCCAGCGGCGTTGGTAAACATTGGGTCGCCAATCATCTGGCACAGCTGTTGCTCTGCAATCAACCCGCTGCTGCGGGCGCTTGTGGGCAATGTAAAAGTTGTTTGTTGCTCAAGGCCGGCCATCATCCCGATTTGTTAGTGTTAAAAAGCGACACCAGTTTAGGTGTGGATGCGGTGCGGGAACTCAGCCATTTTATGCAAGGCTCGCCGCAACAAGGCGGCGCCAGGGTGGTCTTGCTACCACAAGCACACAAAATGACGGAAGCGGCTGCCAATGCTTTACTGAAGAATCTGGAAGAGCCCGGCGCCAACAGTTTCCTGTTGCTGCAAACCTCACAAGAACAACAACTGTTGCCCACTATTCTCAGTCGTTGCCAGAAATGGCTGATCCCGCCTGTTGCTGCCTCGCTTGCAAAGCAGTGGTTAGTGCAGCAAAGCCCAAGGCCGGTTCCGGATTTTTTACTGGATTTTGTACAGGATTTTTGTGCCGGAGCGCCGCTTCGGGCATTGGCTTTGCTTGGATCGGGTGAAGCTGAAGATATGGTTGAGTTATTGGCGCAGCTTGGCGCTTTTATCAGGGGTGAACAAGCGCTGCCTGAACTGATTAAAAAGCTGGAACAACACAACGACCTCAGCACTTTAATCAGCTATTTTGTCCGCAGCCAGTTACAGCAAGCGTCGCTGCAGCTGGACAGGCAAGCGTTGTTTGACCGGCTGGCACAATGGTGCCGTGACGAACAGCAAATTTTGGGGCAGAATAAGAACTTAGCCCTCACGGCATTTTTGTTAGATTTGCACAGGTTACTGCGCTGAGAGAGAGAGTTATGGAAGAGATCCCTTTGGATTTTTTGGATATCAAAGAGCTGAACCGCGCTTATATGCCCTTTTTAAAACAAGGTGGTTTATTCGTTCGTACCGCCCGCCAATACAAAATTGGTCAGTCACTGGCCTTATTAGTCACGTTACCAGACGCACTTGAAGCAACCTCTGTGTCCGGCAAAGTCGCCTGGATGACACCACATGGTTCACAAAACAACAGCCCGGCCGGTATAGGTGTGGCTTTTATCGATGATAAATCACAGTTGCGCGATAAAATTGAAAAGTTGATCAGCGGTTTTCATGATTCTCCTGATCCGACTTACACTATGTAACCCGGTTTTTGTTTAAAGCCCTTGTTATCTTGCTGATGCGCTGCAACATGGCGCATTTTTTATTGTCTTTTCAACATCATGCTGAGTTAAAAACGGAGACCATGTTTTGTTTGTAGATTCCCATTGCCATCTTGATCGTCTGGAACTGGAAAAGTTGGGCATGGATTTACCCGCTGTTTTGCAGGCCGCTAAAACACAACAGGTTGACCATATGTTGTGTGTGTCGGTCAGCCTGGCTGAATTTCCGGCTATGGCAGCCCTGGTGCAACCTTATCCTCAGGTTTCAGTGTCTTGTGGCGAGCACCCGCTTCATCAGACGGATGTACTGGATGTCGCTTTGTTACAACAACTGGCGGCAGATCCAAAAGTCGTGGCAGTAGGGGAAACGGGTCTGGATTACTTTTACAGCCCGCAGACCAAACAGCTGCAACAAGATGCTTTTATCAGTCACATTGAAGTGGCTAACCAGCTGAATAAGCCATTGATTGTACACACCAGAGATGCCAAAGCCGACACTTTAGCGATTTTGAAGCAGTATCAGGCAGTGCGTTGTGGCGGCGTACTCCATTGTTTTACTGAAGATTGGGAAACAGCCAAAGCAGCGTTGGATATAGGTTTTTATATTTCCTTTTCCGGCATTATGACCTTTAAAAATGCGGACCCATTGCGTGAAGTAGTGAAGCAGGTGCCGCTTGACAGGTTACTCATAGAAACCGATTCACCATACCTGGCGCCAGTACCTTACCGTGGTAAAACCAATCAGCCCGCTTATGTTAGTGCTGTTGCCGCTGCTGTTGCTGATCTCAAAGGTGTCAGTATTGAAACCCTGGCAAAACTCACCAGTGATAACTTCTACCGGCTGTTTCCGCTTGTACAAAAGCTTAGTTAAATGAATTGGTTAGCTTCTAAAGAAAAGAAGCCCAGAACCAATCCGCATTGTTCTGGGCCTAGGGGAATGGCTCATTAACTGAGCCGTGCGCTACCGGTGGAACACTGCCAAAGTTGCAGTGTGACATAGGCTTCAGTGTAGCCAAGCGCACAAAAAATGCTCAGAGCGCTTTTCGTCGACAGCGCGTTGATAAGGTGAAAAATTTGTAAGTTTCCCCAAAGTTGCTCCCAGCTTATGCAAGGGTTATCCCCAGCTTATTCAGTGCAAGCCAATAACGGCGCGCTAGTCCCTATTCAGTAGCCAAATCCGGCTGGTTTTTTATATTTCTTTTAGTTATCTAAAGTTAATTATACGGCTCAAAATAATCTGAAAAAATTTTTCTAAAAGTATCATTTCACTTAAATGGAAGTTATTTGTTACAGCCTTTGCTACAAAAGTATCGAAGATAAATATGCTTTATGTCGACAATTATGTTGACCGTAAATGCCAATCACGGTAAAAAGGCATTAACTCATTTAAATTGTCGACAATATCATGCAAAGCCCTACCTGGCGTGATCCGGTAACAGCAGCAGACCGTGTATTACTGCAAATACAACAAGCCATAGTTGAAGGCCAGATAGCTCCGGGCAGTAAAATCTCTGAGCCCGAACTTGCGAAGAAGTATGATTTAAGCCGCGCACCGCTGCGGGAAGCTTTAGCCAGGCTGGAGCGTTGTCATCTGATAGAGCGCACGCCAAACGCCGGCGCCCGGGTTGTGAAGCTGTCGGTAGCGGGTTTGTTGTCATTATATGAACTGCGCGAAACGCTGGAAGGGTTGGCGTGCCGTTTGGCAGCCCAGCATATGACGGATGACGAAATTGCCCAGGTGCAACAGCTGCTCAACCAGCATCTGTCGACACAAAGAGTGCGTGAAGGCGAAAGTTATTATCAGGAGGCCGGGGATGTAGATTTTCATTACCGTGTCATTCTGGGCAGCAAAAATCCTTACCTGATTAATCTGTTATGCGACGAATTGTATTTTCTGGTGCGGATGTACCGGGTGCAACTTGGGATGAATGGTCCAAGGGTGTCGCGCGCATTTGACGAACATAAAGCTATTATCAATGCCATTGCCAATAGAGATGGCGAACTTGCCGATTTATTAATGCGTCGTCACATCGCCGCATCCAGACGAAATATTGAACAACATTTTAAGCAACAGGGGAATGAACATGGCAACACAAAGCGCGGGTCTGAAACTTCGTCAGGCCATCACAGCAAATAACCCATTACAACTGGTGGGTACTATTAACGCTTACACCGCCATGATGGCTGAACGTGTTGGTCACCAGGCGCTTTATTTGTCGGGTGCCGGTGTTGCCAATGCTTCTTTTGGTTTGCCGGATTTAGGCATGACGTCGCTGAACGACGTTTGTGAAGACATCCGCCGCATTACAGGCGCGACTTCAGTACCGTTACTGGTGGACGCTGACACAGGTTGGGGTGGGGCTTTTAATATCGCCCGTACCGTCAAAGAGATGACCCGTGCCGGTGCTGCAGGTTTTCATATTGAAGATCAGGTGATGCAAAAACGTTGTGGTCACAGACCCAATAAAGAAATTGTGTCACTGGAGGAAATGGTTGACCGGGTGAAAGCTTCGGTAGATGCCAGAACTGACGAAAACTTCTTTATTATGGCGCGCACAGATGCG
>JAYRUI010000236.1:0-5502 GCA_041919175.1 Rheinheimera sp.
AACAATCAGCACAATACAATGCAAAAAAATCAGCCCATACAATAAGTTGGTCAGTGGATACTTGTTTTTGCTGTACCAGAGCAGCGGCAGCACTATCAGCACAGGCAACACTTCCATCAACCAGGTAATGCGGTCAAAAGGTGACAGACCCGACCAAAGCAATAATCCAATCAGCATCACGCTGCCAAGCCACAGCAATAATCCCTGTTTATCCTTATAAAGCTGCATTTTATTCTCCTGAAAATTTTACGCATTTCAGTAAACCACTGTCAGAACACTGGTTTCTGATGAACAAACTGAACATTTCAGCCAAGCGGAAGCCCCGCTTGCTTATTTACAAATATTCAACCTGATGGCACATTGAGGCTGATTTTTATTTTTAGCCAGCAAAAAGGAGTTTTTATGCCGGAATTATTTGTGCCTGTGCTGTCTGTGATTGCCGTATTAATTGTGGTGAGTAAAGCGGTGTTGATTGTGCCACAAAACATGGCTTTTATTGTGGAACGTTTAGGCAAATATCACGACAGCAAAACCGCAGGTATGCAATTTATCATCCCTTTTATTGACCGTATTGCGTACCGGGTGTCGCTCAAAGAAAGTGCCATTGATATTCCAAGTCAGGCGGCCATTACCAAAGACAATATCAGTCTGACAATAGACGGTGTGCTTTATATCAAAGTGATGGAACCTTACAAAGCATCTTATGGTATTGATAATTATGAATATGCAGTGATTCAGCTGGCGCAGACTTCAATGCGCTCTGAGCTGGGTAAAATGGATCTGGATAAAACCTTTGAAGAACGCGACAACTTAAACGCCAAAATTATTGAAGCCATTAACCAGGCATCCGCCGCATGGGGTGTGCAGGTGATGCGTTATGAAGTCAAAGACATTAATCCACCAGCATCGGTGCTGGATGCCATGGAGAAACAAATGCGCGCCGAGCGGGAAAAACGCGCGGCCATTTTAGACTCCGAAGGTAAACGTCAGGCTGCCATTAACCTGGCAGAAGGTGAAAAACAGGCCACAGTGCTCGCCGCCGAAGCCGACAAAGCAGAACAAGTACTGAAAGCCGAAGGTGAAGCTTTATCAATTGAGCTGGTCGCTGCAGCACGTGCCAAAGCGCTGACCATGATAGGTGAAGCGGCGGCAACCACTCAGGGTCAGGCTGCAGTACAACTTGATCTGGCCACCGAAGCCATAGCCGCCAAAAAGGCCATCGCCAAAGCATCCACTGTGGTGCTGATGGACAATGACAAATCTGCCGCCGGTAACACTGTTGCCGAAGCGCTGAGTGTGGTGGCAGCCATACAAAAATCCGGTGCGCTCAGTTAAGGAGTCTTTATGGACTTGTCGATAACCACCTGGTTTATTCTGCTTGGCATTGTTTGTGTGATGCTATTGCCTTTTGCGGTGCCAGGCGTGCTTGAAGCGCTGTTGTCTTTGGGCATAGCCAGCTTTTTAGCAGCCACGTTACTGGCGCTGGGTTTGCTGCCGGATTCATGGCCTGCCATGTTGTCTGCCCTTGCCATCAGCACTTTGCTGCTGGCCGTGCTGCTGTGGAAACCTTTGCGTAAACTGCAACATGGCAAACAACAACAGCAGGAAAGTAGTGCTATTTCAGATTTTGTCGGCAGCCGCCTGACATTAACTGCGGATGCCAGTAAAACCAGCAGCACCAGTGTGCAGTTTAGTGGTGTGAGCTGGCAGCTGAAGCTGGCACCAGACTGCCCGGCAGACTTTTTAGCTGCCGGCACTGAAGTGCAGATCAGCAGCGCTACTGTAGGTGTATTGCTGGTGACTACAATCCCGGGCCAATAACAGCTGCTGGTAAAGCAGCCGGTAAAAAACCCAAAAAAACGCTGCAATTGCAGCGTTTTTTATCACAGGCGACCGCCTCAATGGACGATGCCGCAATTGTTGATGATCAGCCGCTTAACTCAACCCAGCTTTGTAATTGTCTTTCAGAGCAAAAATGCTGTGGTTGACCGCTGACAGGATCGATAAAACTTAAAGTTTTTGCCAGCAACTGCAGCGGCTGACTAAAGGCCAGTGCTTCTTTTGGCAGCAGCGTTGGATAATATTTGTCATAAAGCAGTGGCAACCCCAGCCCCAGCATATGCAGTCGCAGCTGATGGGTTTTGCCGGTTAACGGCTCTAATGCAAATAAACCAAACCCTTGTTTTATTTCAAGTAACTGAATATTGGAGCGGGCATTGATCTCCCCTTCCACCTGCTGCATTAAAAATTTCGGATTCGATTTTTCCAGCCTGTTCTGCACTTGCCATTGTTGTCCGGCCGAAAACTGTTGTCCTGCCGAAAATTGTTGGCTGGCAGAAAATTGCGGGTCTGATGGCAAAGCCGCCACGGCCTGATAACTTTTCTGAATTTGTCCGCTGGCAAACAATTGATAATAAGCTGCTCTGCTCTCTGGTTTTTTACTGAATAACACCAGTCCAGCGGTTTCGCGATCCAGCCGGTGTACCGGCACCAAATCTTCCAGCTGATATTGCTGTTTTAGCCGCATCAGCAGGCATTCGTTGACATACTCACCGCCCGGCGTCACCGGCAAAAAATGTGGTTTACAGGCCACCAGAATATGCTCGTCCTGATACACCAATTGCTCAGCAAATGGAATTTTGGGTTCAGCCACCACTTCACGGTAATAACACAAACGCCGGCTGGGGCTAAAAGGCGTTGTGGCTGTGACTGTTTCACCGCCAAACCAGTGAATTTTGCCATCGGCAAAACGCTGCTGCCAAATGTCAGGCGCGATACGCGGAAACTGCCGGCATAAAAATTCCAGCAGGTTGGCACAACCCGGATTGACCGGCGGTAAGGTAATTTCTGAAGCCTGATTGGCAATGCTCATGGCCATATGCTTAGGTTTGGATCAAAACAATATGCTAACACAACCAGGGCTTTGGCCGTTACAGCGCTGGCTTTGCTGCAGTGTTGCTGCACCGGTGAAGCACTTCAATCGCCCCATCATGTAACCAAAATAGCTTACATATCACAATGCAATCATTTTTGATTACATTAAGCCTTGTAAGCATTATTGATTACATAATAAAGCTTTGCTATTGTTGAGCTCCAACCACGGAGGCTTCAATGTCACTTTTTGCGGTGATCACCGGAGATCTGGTGAAATCTTCCAATTATCAGGCTGCTGATTATGAGCGGCTGTTGTATTTGCTTGATCAGAGCCTGCGTTCACTCAGCCCGGCACCTTATTACAACATCTACCGTGGTGATGCTTTTCAGCTGCTGCTGACCGAGCCAGAACAGGCTGTTCGCGCCGCTTTATTACTGCGGCTGAATTTAATAGCCGAAGCTGCGGATGCCCGGCTTTGTATCGCCATAGGTCCTGCAGACAATTTACGCGCCGATATTAAAACTGCAACAGGTCCGGTATTTACCTTGTCGGGCACCGGGCTTGATCAGCTGGCACAACAACGCTGGAGTCTGTATTGCGCTGATGCCAGCCAGCCGCTGGATTTATTATTACGTTTTGCCGACAAGCTACTCCTGCAGCTGACGGCCAGGCAAGCGCAGGTACTGCTGCTCTATTTGCTGGCGAATGATCAGTCGCATCAGGCATTGGCCACTGAGCTCAACACCTCCAGAGCCAATATCACTGCGCTGCTGAATCAGGCCAACTACTTGCTTTTTAACGACTTTGTCCAACATTGCCACAACTGGATCCGAAACTATGTTCAGTGATGAATTGATGCTGCTGACGGCCCTTGTTGCGGCTCATTTACTGGCAGATTTTTATCTGCAACCCAAAAGCTGGATAGCAGATCGTAAAAATCATCTGCGCTCTGTTGGCTTATTAGCGCACAGTCTGGTGCATAGCAGCTGTTATTTGTTGGTACTGCTGTGGTGGAATCAGAGTTACGGTTGGGGCTGGCATTGGGGCCAGGCGCTGCTGGCCACGCTGGTGCTTGGCGGCAGCCATTATCTGATTGATTTGGCAAAATCTTTTGCTAAAAACAACAGCAAAGTGTTTTTACTGGACCAGCTGCTGCACCTCATCATGATATTGCTGGTCTGGGGATATTATTGTGAAGGTTTTATCATTCTGGAAAGCTTCTGGCCAGCCATCAGCAAAACTGAACATCTGGCCGTGCTGCTGGCTTATTTGTGGGTGTTAAAACCCTGCTCTGTGCTGATCCAACTGTTGCTGCAAAGCTGGCATGCGGCGCTACCGGGCCAGCAAGCGCCGCAAACATTACCAGCAGCCGGTCACCATATTGGCATGCTGGAGCGTGTGTTAATTCTGACTTTTGTGCTGCTGGAGGAATATGGTGGTATTGGATTTTTACTGGCGGCCAAGTCGGTATTCCGTTTTGGTGATTTAACCCGCACGAACGAAACCAAGCTCACCGAATATGTGATGTTGGGCACTTTGCTCAGTGTTACTTTGTGCTTTTTACCGGCGTTGATACTCAGGTTGATGTTCTGAACTATTCTGAACAACTGCCGGCACAAAGCAAAACAGCGCAATACTTATTACTCAACGCACAACGAAAAAAATATCAAAAACAACCCTTTATTCAAAAGCCGGACGACAAGAACCGGCTTAAAACAATAAAACGATCAGAATACCACCACCCAGAATGATCGCCGTTGCGTACAGGAGTTTTTGCCGCAACTGTGGCGCCCCAAGCGTCATGGCAATTGCACCTTTGACCAGCGTATTGCTCAGCGCAGCAATTAGCACGGCCGTCGCTGCCAGACTGAGTGCAGAGCCCTGGCCCTGTTGCGCCAGCTCTGTCATTGACAAGGTAATGGCATCAACATCTGTCATACCGGCAATAGCGGCCAGAACATACATGCCTTGCTGTGGCGCATAAGTTTCTGTGAGCTTGGACGTAACCAACACCAGCGCAAATAACAACGCAAATTTACTGGCCGCCCATAAGCTAAATGGGTTGGTCAGGTTGTCTTGTTGTCGTTTCTGCAGCAGTTGCTGACTGCCGCGCCAGTAAAAATACCCGGCAAGCGCCGCTGTTAACAGCAGCATCAGACTAAAAGGCAACCAGATAAGCCCGAGCAACGGCAAATACACCAAAGCCACCATGAGCATCACCCGGCTAAACATCACCAGCCAGGCTAACAAAATACCGCAGGCTAACTTGTCGGCAGCATCCGCATCTGTTTTGCTTTGCCTGGCCATACTCATAGTGACCGCAGTGGACGACACTAAACCACCGGCCAGGCCTGCAACTGCAGTACCGCGGGCCGGCCCAAGCAAGCGCACCGCCACATATCCCAATAAGGATAATGCCGAAATCAGCACCACCAGCAGCCAGAGTTTATAAGGATTCAGCGCCAGCAAATAAGGCACATTCTGATTGGGTAATAACGGCAACACGATAAAAGTAGCTAGCAGCAGCTTGCTACCGGCGTATAAATCCTGGGTGTCCAGTTTACTGACCAAACCATGCAATGGCTGTTTAAAGGTCAGAATGGCCGACGTCAGAATAGCAAGTACCA
>JAYRUI010000237.1:0-5494 GCA_041919175.1 Rheinheimera sp.
GCGGCCCCGTACTGGACGAGCTGAACCTCTCTATTCGCCCTGGGGAAAAAGTGGGTTTAGTGGGTCGTTCCGGTGCCGGTAAATCTACCTTGGTCAATCTGCTGCTGCGTTTTTACGATGTGGAGCAAGGCAAAATTCTGATCGATGGTCAGGATATCAGCGAAGTACAACAAGAAACCTTGCGTGCACAAATTGCCATGGTGACCCAGGACACGTCGTTGCTGCACCGCTCAGTACGCGAAAATATTCTGTACGGCAAACCAACCGCCACTGAAGCTGAACTGCTTGCTGCTGTGCGTGCTGCTGAAGCTGATACTTTTATTGAGGAGCTGACCGATCCTAAAGGGAACTCAGGCCTGGACGCGCAAGTCGGCGAACGGGGTGTGAAGTTATCCGGTGGTCAGCGCCAACGTATTGCCATAGCCCGGGTGCTTTTGAAAAACGCGCCCATTTTAATTTTGGATGAAGCCACCTCAGCGCTCGATTCCGAAGTGGAAGCGGCCATTCAGCAAAGTTTAAATACGCTGATGGCTGGGAAGACAGTCATTGCTATTGCGCACCGGCTTTCAACCATAGCGGCGATGGACCGGCTGATAGTGCTTGATCAAGGCCGTATTGTTGAACAAGGCAGCCATCAGCAGCTGATTGCACAAGGTGGCATTTATGCCCAGCTGTGGGCCCATCAAACCGGTGGTTTTATTGGTCTGGATTAACAGAACCAGCTAAGCCGGAAAAAAGCAAATATATCAAAGGTTTTGTGCACTTTGCATCAGGCATGAAAAAGCCCCGTCTTCACAGCAAACGGGGCTTTTTTAATTGAAAATTAAGACAAACGCGGATCGCTTTCTGACACCGCATTGTGGTGTTTTGCCCCTGCCACAAAATCATTGAGTGCCGGATAAGGGCTTAAATCTGCGAGATTGCGAAATGCAGCCCAGTCTAATAATGCCAATAAACTCATCGCCAGGTAGTTCCACTGTACAAACTCACCCGCCTGCGCCTTTTGCTCCAGCACTTTTAACACAGCTTCGGTGCGTTCACGCTGTAAATTAAAAAACAGTTTGTTGTCGTTGGTATCAAAACCGCTGCGCTGGCAAAGTAAGATCTCAACCAGCGAGTCATTCACTGCATTGATCAGCGTTAAGGTATTTTCTTCATCCCAGCTCAAAGGAGCAAAACCAAATTTGGCGGACAGATAACGATAAATTACGCCGGAATCAAAAATCACCTGATCACCATCGAGCAACATCGGTACTTTGCGCGCTGGATTCAGTTTAATCAGCGTTTCTCTGTCGGCAGACTCGAAAATATTCATGCTGATAAATTCATAAGATTGGCCTGCCAGCAATAATCGTAAACGGCGGACAAAAGGTGACGACTGTGAACCATATAATTGCATGTTAACTCCCTCTTTTATAACAAAACGCCCGCAATGCGGGCGTCTGACTTTTCATTTTTATTCAATATGCTGATGTGATTCTATCGGCCTTTCCTGAGGCTGGTACACAGGTTCTGGCTGCTGATATACAGGCTCAGGTTGTTGGTATACCGGCTCTGGTTGCTGATATACCGGCTCAGGCTGTTGATAAACAGGCTCTGGTTGTTGGTATACCGGCTCCGGCTGCTGCGATACCGGCTCCGGCTGTTGGTATACCGGCTCCGGCTGCTGATATACAGGCTCTGGTTGTTGGTATACAGGTTCTGGCTGTCTGAATATTTCACGTTGCTCAGGACGCTCAACTTCTGCCGGGATCTCGCGATTTAGTTCAGGCACGGTATTTAATGACTCGCGTGGTGTCTCCACCACTGTACCAAACCCAGAACCTTGTTCTGTTGTTTGCGCTGAACCGCCGTTGTTCAATGACTCCGGCATCGGCTCTGGTAATGGCGCCGGATCCTGTTCAAATTTAGGCATTCTGTTGCCACCGCCACCACCTAATTCCGGCCGCTCGCGATTCTGATCACCATCGTTTTCCCTCGGCATCGGCGTCAGTTCTGGCTCTGCCGGATTTTGTACTGTGTCACCTTGTTGTGCATTGCCATTAAGCCCATTGCCATTTTGTTCAGTTGACCCAGGCTGAGGTTCAATCACGGGTGCTGTTTCACCACGCTCACGCATCATTTCGCGCTCGCGTTGGATCCGCTCAAAATCATCCGGCACATCAGGGTTGACCTGCTGTTGTGGGTTGCCGGATTGTTCCGTAACCGGATTTCGTTCTCTTTCCGGAAACTGCTCTCTGATATGTTGATCGCCAGGCAAGGTCACGTTTTGTTGCTCACGCTGCTCTGCAGCCCAGCGTCTTCTTTCACCAACGTCATCCTGCCGATAGTCGTTGCCGCTTTGTTCGCGGGTGGGCTGATAGCTGGTGTGATACACCACGCCGTGACGATGATTCGGGTTATGTTGCCAATGGCGGCGCTCTTCATGACGGATAATGTCGTCGTAACGGTAATAACGGTCGGGTCTGTGGTAATGGTTGATCACCACCACTTCACGTCTTGGCCAGTAAAACGTGGAAAAATAAAAACTGGTGGAAACACGGGCACCACTGCCCCAATACACGATGGATGCATGATTGCCGTAATTGTTATAACCAGGATGTGGCCAATGGATCGGTGGATACTCGCGCCACCACCAGTCGCCATACACCACCCGGGTGTCATACACCGGTACGTACACCACTTCACGCTGGCGGGGTTCAATAATAATGACTTTTTCTTTTTCACGGCGCTGCACCGTGATGTGTTCCTGATCCTTTAAGTTGCCGGCGGCATAGGCTTTTTCACGCAGCGACTGCACTGTGGCCATCACTTGCTGTTGCTGCACTAAAAAGGCATCACCCAGTTTTTGGGTCCATTCCAGCTCGTTGTTCATTTTGGTAAGCAGCGGTGGAAAGGCAACCAGCGCTCGTACGCTTGGATCCCAGGGTTCGTTCTCAGCAGCTTTCAGCGCTTGCTCTGACGTCATGCCTTTCTGGCTGCTAAGCCAGCGGGTGGCTTTCACAATTTCCAGCGGATAAGTAGCGGCTATTAATACGTGGGACAACACAGTGTCCGGATAAAGCGCAACAGGTGCCAGCATTTGGTCAAGTTCAGCCTGACTAAATAGCTTTTGCCCGGCACTGGCTTTTTGCTGGCCTGGCACTGCGGTTGAAGTATTTTTACTGCTGCCGGCCGACACTGTTTTCGTCTGGCGTTTTTGTACGTCGTTTTCTGCTTGCGCAGCCGCGGCCAGAGGCAGTTGCAATGCCAGCGCAACACAAAAGGTAAGAGTAGAAAACTGCAACACTGGGCTTTTCATCACCAAACTCCTGCTGCCTTGGCAGCTTCACAAGCTAAAAATGCCGGATATTGTTGTATCAAAGCCAGTTTGCGCCAATACAAGGTTGCACTTAATACACGCAGCCGGCCTTCTCACAAGTTATGACATACGGAGTCTGAACCCGTTCTGAATTGAATTTTGCATTTAATGTGCTTTTTGTAGCAATAACTGACCAGGTCTGAAACCTGTGACCAGTGCTGTGCCTGTTAATACCGTAAAAGCGCCAACAGCAGTATGCCAGCCTACTTGCTCACCCAAAAACAATGCGCCCCACAATACACCAAATACCGGGATTAAAAAGGTTACCGTCAGCGCCGGCGTGGCCCCCACTTCCTGTACCAGTTTAAAATACAATAAATAAGCAACACCGGTACAGACGACACCAAGAGCGAGCACTGCCAAAGCAGCATCAGTGCTTATTTCAGCAACCGGGGGGCTGAGCATTGCAAGCGGCAACAATAATATGGTGGCGCCCCACATACTGCCATGAGCATTGGCAAAAGGTTCTACCGCTTTTGCTCTTCGGGTGTAATGAGTGGCAATACCATAACAGCAGGCGGCACTTGCAGCGGATACAACAGCCAATAAGGCGCCAGGTTGCAATAACACAGGATCAAATCCCACCAGAATGGCAACCCCCGTCACCCCGAGCAGCAAACCGGCAACAATCTTCAACGACAAAGGTTGGCGGAAAAACAATATACCAATCAAAGCGCCCCAGATAGGAGCAGTGGCATTGAGCACAGACAATAACGAAGCGGTCAGCACGCCGGCCGCATACGCAAACAGCAGAAATGGCAAGGCGGAATTAATCAAACCCAGTTTGAGATAATGCAGCCAGTTGTCGCGCCAATATAGTTTTTTATGCAGAATAACCGCGATACATGCCAAAAAAGTTGCAGCAAAACATACTCTTCCGCCCATTAGCATGGCAGGACCAAGTGTGGGGACTGCAATACGGATAAACAAAAAGGAAGCGCCCCAGATAGCGGCCAGCAATAACAAACGCCCCATGTTAAGCAACGACATCCGCTCTAGTCCTTATTCATCTGAATTGCGCCACTGACCAGCCACTGTGCTGATGTTCAGTTTTGCGGGTTTATATGCGCTGAAATTGCAAGAAAATGCCAAATCCAGCTTGCATGACTTCGCAATTTTATTGCATAATCACCGCGCTTCATTTTTGCTTTATAGCTTCAGCCCATGCGTTTTGCATGGGCTTTTTCATTTCTGGCTTAGGCTATTGGCGTAAATATCTGACACCGCTTTAAAACTAGCGGTTAGATGTTGTGTCATCCTGATTAATACGGCTGGCCACAGCACCTGTTTGTTGCTGATATTTGGCGTCTGTTCTTTTGTTGTAAGGCCTGTCCGCAGCACCTGTCATTAATTCAAAATTCAGCGCACCAATTTTCATACCCGGGCGCAGCGCCAGCGGTAAACGGCCACTGTTGTAAAATTCCAGTACGATATTGCCCGACCAGCCCGGATCGATGCGGTGCGCAGTCACGTGCACCATCAACCCTAAACGCGCCAGACTGGAACGTCCGTCCAGCCAGCCAACTATGTCCGCAGGCAAAGTGACAGATTCCAGCGTGACAGCCAGCGCCAGCTCGCCCGGATGCAGGTAAAATGCTTCGTCGTCTTTGAGCACCAGCTCGTCACTCATCACCGAATCAAGCGCTTGTTGTACTTCTTCTCTGGGGCCGCTTAAATCAATAAAAGGTGCAGCATAAGCGGTAAAGCTTCTGAACTTATGGCCAAGGCGGATATCAACGCTGACGCCACTGATCATGTCTTTTGAAGGTATAGGTTCAATACAAATTTTGCCGTCAGCCAGATAGCGTTCAATATCGCGGTCACAAAGTCTCATGTTAGTCGTCCGTCATCATAATTTCAGGTTGTTTGGCTTGGGAGTGCCGGGCTTGCCAGTATAAAGCGAAGATCACTTGCCTGGCTATTTTCTGATAAATTTCAGCAGATTGTTCATTTTCATTCAGCACTATGGGCACGCCGTTGTCGCAGTGCTCGCGGATTTGTTTTTGCAGCGGTAACTGGCCCAATACCGGCACCTGATACCGTTCAGCCAGCGCGACACCGCCGTTACTGCCAAAAATATCGTCAATATGGCCACAGCTGCTGCACTGGTAATAGCTCATGTTTTCAACCAGG
>JAYRUI010000238.1:0-5491 GCA_041919175.1 Rheinheimera sp.
TTGGACAGATATAAAGCTTCTTCCACTGCAGTGTTACCACCACCAACCACAGCAACTTTTTGATTACGATAGAAAAAACCATCGCAAGTTGCACAAGCTGATACACCGCGGCCACTGAATTTCTGCTCGGATTCCAGGCCCAGATATTTAGCCGAAGCACCGGTTGCGATAATTAATGCGTCACAGCTGTACACACCGTTATCACCGGTCAGGGTGAAAGGGCGGTTTTTCAGATCAACGGTATGAATATGGTCAAACACAATCTGGGTATTAAAAGTTTCAGCGTGTTCACGCATCCGTTCCATCAGGGCAGGACCTGTTAAACCATGTGGGTCACCCGGCCAGTTTTCTACTTCTGTTGTGGTGGTCAGCTGACCACCTTGTTGCATACCCGTGAGCAAAACAGGGTTCAGGTTGGCACGCGCAGCATAAACAGCAGCTGTGTAACCCGCTGGGCCTGAGCCTAAAATCATTAAACGGCTATGTTGAGGATTTGACATAAAAACTCCGGTAAATTCAGCACAATAAAAGACGATTGTCTTCGAGATGGGGGCGATTTTATGGTATTGCAATCACTTGGGAAAGCGAAGTGGCGAAATTAATTGCCCTACACTGTAAACTGAGCTTTGCTGTGCTAAGGTGAAGCTGTTGCCGCAAACGCAGGTTTTACCATAGAACCGGAGGTTGTTCTGAAGCGCTGCTGCCTGAGTCAGCTATCGGCTGGCTGGTTATCGATGCTGATTTTATGCTGGGCTGCTTTGAGCAGCTTTCATGTTTTTGCATATCATGATTTCAGGCGCATTGGTGTCGACGACGGCTTGCCTAATGCCACTATTTATAGCGTGGCGCAGGATCGGCAAGGTTATATCTGGCTGACCTCCACCAATTCAGGGCTGCTCAGATACGATGGTTATGGCTTTACTGAATTTCCGCTATTAAGCCCCACAGAACATCAACAAGCAGGTAATCAAGACGTTGGTGTTTTACTGATTGATAATAAAAACAATATTTGGGCCGGAACCTGGGGTTATGGATTAAGCCGCATCGATGGTCAGACGGGTGAACTCAGCCGCATTGTGGTGCAAGGCGATGGCACCACAGGCCTTGCCGGTATGCATATTCAGGCGCTGATGCAGGATAGTCAGGGCGCTATCTGGGTTGGTACCACCACTGGTCTGAACAGAATCACAGCCGATGGCAATAAGATTGAGCGAATTGGCGCCCCGACGGATAAAAAACCACTTGTCCATCAACGCATCTGGAGCATGACGCAAACCAAAGACGGTGTTATCTGGATCGGCACAGCACAAGGCTTGCACAGTTATCGTGAGCAAAGCGGCCTGAGTGAAGTGATGCAGCCTTATCCGTTAGCCGCTAGTGGCAGCAGGGATAATGAAATCCGTGCTTTAACAGCACAAGACAACCTGCTGTGGTTAGGCAGCCGCAATGGCCTGTTTAAAGTAGAGCATCAGCGTTTTAACTTAGTGCCATTTATTAATAGCGAAAAACCGCCGATCATCAACGTTTTACGCTTTGATTTTGATGGTTCTTTATTACTTGGCACTTACAACGGCTTGTATCGGGTCGATCCGAAAAGCGCACGGTTTGTTCATTTTCGCAAAGAAGCCAGTTTATTACCCACAGTGAATGTTCGCAGTATTTTTCTGGATCGCACCGGCGTGTTGTGGTTAGGTTCCAGGGAAAGTGGTTTATATTTTGCCCGTCACAGTCGCTCCGCGTTTTCTACCTTAGAGGCATTGTTACCAAAGCATGACGCCGGGCTGTTTAATTTTACGGTCACCAGTGTTTTTGCCGATGATAACCATATTTGGCTGGGCAGCGCCGACCACCTGTATCAGATCAACAGACAACAGGAAAGCATGCAGCGTTATGTCACCGGCGGTCGGGTGAATACTATTCGTCGTAATGCACAGGGTGACATTTTTGCAGCGACCGATGTTGGTTTATTTCGTTTCGATGCAAAGAGTGATGCATTAGTGCCGGTGAAAACACCTTTTACGCTGGCAAAAAGTACCGATGGCAATATCCGTGATTTATTGATTGATGAAAGTGGCAAGTTTTGGTTTGGATTGTGGGGCGAAGGTGTGCTGGTTTGGGATCCGGCTACGGACGAGGTCAACAGCTATTTAAAAACACAGATGCAACAAACAGTGGGTGATGCAGTACAGGCGATTATGCTCAGAGAAGGCCAACTTTGGGTTGGCACCAGGTACTCAGGTTTGTTCCGGCTGGATACGAAATCAGGCGCGGTTACAGTGGCTGAAAACGATGGTCTGCGTTTAGCAAGTAAGGATGTGCAGTGTGTCGAGCCAGGCCCGGAAGGTTCAATTCTCATTTGTACTTCTAAGGGCGTGTTCAGATATTCACCAGAGGCTGCCACACAAGAACATTGGCACAGTACGAATGGTTTACCCGGGGACAACATTGTGGGTGCTTATACCGATGCAACGCAGAATATCTGGTTGTTGTCAGTAAAAGGGCTGACATTAAAACCTGCCGGCACAGATCGTTTTATTACTTTTACCCGCCAGGACGGTTTGGTCGCAACAGAGTTAGTCTTTAAATCGATATTTGACGATCAACGCGGCACTTTATTGGTGGGAACTATCAGTGGTGTGGCTTTGGTTGAACCTGAGCTTTTATGGGTGAACGACGTGGCGCCCAAAGTTTCTATTTCCCATATTCTTGTCAACAATAAAAACCTGCCGTTACAGGCGCATACCGCGTTATGGCCTGACGTCAAACTTACCCCGGCTGATAATAGTGTTGAGTTTGAATTTGCCAGCCTGGATTATCACGACGTCGGTCGTAATCAGTTTAAAGTGCGATTAACAGGCTTTGATAAAGATTGGATTTTACAGTCCGGTAAACACAGTGCCTATTATTCCAACCTGCCTGCCGGTGAATATCAGTTTGAAGTGAAAGGCTCAAACAACCACGGTTTATTCAGTGATGAAGTTGCAAGTGTGAAACTGATTGTTGAGCCGCCCTGGTGGCAAAACAGGCCGGTACAGGCAGCTATGTTGTTTTTGGTACTGGTTCTGATGCTGGGTTTTCATCAGTATCGTTTGCGCCATATCCGTCAAATTAATAAGTTGTTACAAAGCTCTGTACAGGAGCGCTCCAAAGCACAGCTTATTTTGGAAACCAAGGTAACAGAGCGCACCAGAGAACTTGAGGAAAGCTCTTTAACTTTATCTTTGCGCACAAAACAACTGGAAAAAAGTCTGTTGGAAATAGCCAAAACCAACAAAGAACTGACCCGGCTGGATAAGTTAAAAGATGAGTTTATTTCCACTGTGTCGCATGAACTCAGGACACCTCTGACGTCAATCCGCGGTGCTGTTGGCCTGATCGCACAAAAAGTGGTGCAGCCTGACTCCGAACCCTACCAATTACTGGTACAGACCGCGCTGAATAACTGTGAACGGTTATCAAATCTGATAAACGACTTATTGGATGTGCAAAAGTTTGATGCCGGCAAGTTTGTGTTGCAGCTGAAAAATATTGATTTACAGGATGCAGTGCAGCAAGCCGTGACTGCAATGACAACCTATGCCGATAAATATGGGGTGGTTTTAACCTGTGATATTACTGCTTTGCCTGCAGTGGCTGAACTTGCACAGGCAAATAATATCGTGAAAATAAAATCTTCAACTGCAGGGCAAACTCCGGCAGAAGAGGCCGGCAGCTTCCGGGTGATGGCTGATCCGCTGCGGCTGCGTCAGGTACTGGACAATTTATTGTCTAATGCGGTGAAGTTCTCCGACCTGGGCGGGGAAGTTGATGTCAGAATTATCTCTGAACCGGATTATGTGCGTGTTGAGGTTGTTGACCATGGTATTGGTATTCCGGCGGCTTTTCAGCAAAGAGTTTTTGAAAAATTCAGTCAGGCAGATTCGTCCGATAGCAGAACAAAAGAAGGCACAGGCCTTGGTTTAACCATTTGCAAGAGAATTATTGAAAGCCACCAGGGACAAATTGGTTTTCATAGTGTGGAACACCAGGGCTCTACCTTTTGGTTCAGATTGCCCAGAGCTGACGATATGCTAAAGTAACAACATCTAATACATTGATTTCTAAAGTGTCATTTCGTTATCATCAGATTGTCATAAATATATCAGCCAGTGAGCTTGGCTGAATAAAAGTCTGCCTTTAGCTTGGTTTTGTCTGTACCGCAGTGGTGTGGATAAACAACTAAAAATCAACAATATATAGGCACTTTTATATGCAACCATCCAATAAAGCCCTGACAACATTATTTGTTGCCAGTATTCTGACGCTCTCTGTACAACATGCCATCGCCAGTGAATACGAAGAGTTTTCGCCTTTAAGCGGTGACGAAACCCAATACATGATTAAGTTTAAAACAGGTTCGACGCTGGAAGCGCTGGGGCCTCAGGCGGAGAGTTTTTTATCTGCCAGCGAGCGTAAGCAGAAGTTTTCCCGCAAAGGCGCCATGGCATTATTACGCCAGGTTCAGGTGCAGGAAGCCAACCACCTGGATGCTTTTAATGTCAGTGTGGCAAAACTGAATGCCCAGCAGCTGGAAGCCTTAAAAAAGAACCCTTCGGTCGCTTATGTTGAAGAAGATCCAAAACGTTATTTATTAGCTGAATCAGTGCCTTATGGCATCACTATGGTACAGGCGCCTCAGGTAAGTGATGCGCTGACGACCAATATCAAAGCTTGTATTATCGACACCGGCTACAACTATGGTCATCCGGATTTACCAAGCAGTGGTGTCACAGGCTATGCCTTTAGCGGCCATGGCAGCTGGAGCACCGACGGCAATGGTCACGGTACCCATGTTGCAGGCACTATTGCTGCTATTGGTGGCAACAACATAGGTGTCGTTGGCGTCAATCGTTCTGCGAAGCTGGGTCTGCATATCGTGAAAATTTTTAATGACGCAGGCAACTGGACCACAGCGTCTAACCTTATTCAGGCCATCCAGAACTGTAAAAATGCCGGTGCATCTGTGGTGAATATGAGTCTGGGTGGTGGTTCTTCCAGCACCACTGAAAATACCGCTATGACCAATTTCTACAATGGTGGCATGTTGTTAGTGGCAGCTGCCGGTAACGCCGGTAACAGCTCATTCTCTTATCCGGCTTCTTACAGTGCAGTTATGTCAGTGGCTGCAGTAAACAGCAGTAAAGCCCGTGCCAGTTTTTCACAATATAACAGCCAGGTAGAAATCTCAGGCCCGGGTGTGAGTGTTAACTCCACCTATAAAAACAGTACTTACAGCAGCTTAAGCGGTACTTCTATGGCATCGCCTCATGTGGCTGGTGTTGCTGCTTTGGTCTGGAGTCAACACCGTACCTGCAGTGCAGCAAAAATCCGTGCTGCACTGAATGCAACGGCGGAAGACCGGGGCACAGCGGGCCGTGATACCCAATATGGCTGGGGCATAGTACGCGCCAAGGCTGCAGTGGATTACCTGAATATCAACCGCTGCTAAATT
>JAYRUI010000239.1:0-5487 GCA_041919175.1 Rheinheimera sp.
TCAAAGAGCCAATCATGAAGTTTATTCTCTTATTGCGCTTAAAAGGCATGTCAAAGCGGACAGGCTGCTACCAGAGGGTGGCAAATCATCAGCATAAGGCGTAAAGGCCTTACTTTACCCCAAGCGCATCCATAAAAAAAGGCCAGCATTGGCCGGCCTTTCGCTTTAAAAATCAGATAAATCAGCCTTTGATGGCCATTGCTTCCAGTTCACCCGGTTTAAAGCTATCTACGCTGATGGCATCAAAACGCAGTTCGTTCATGTCGTTGAGCTGCGTGGCTTCAGCTGCACTAATCACACTCAGCTCAGCGGCTTTGGCAATCAGCTGTTGCAGTGGCAGCTTACGCGCCAGCTTGCCTTCTTTTTGCGCTGCGTAGATTTTCTTCATCACTGGCTGGGCAGCGTGAACCGCAACAAAAGCGCGTTCCATTGAGCCTGTCGGGTCGTTTTTGTCTTCACCCAGGTAGCATAAGTGGGTTAAGCGGTCACGAATAACGCTTGGCTTTAATAATGCGTCAGAGATTTGCATTGACACTTCATCGTCCGGCATCTGGTAACCAATACCAAATGGGAACACCAGTGTTTTCAGTAAACCACCGACAAAACCGTTCGGGAAGTTGCTGAAAAAGCCCGCAAAAGCACGGCCAATTTCATACAGATTACGCTGCACGCTGTAATGTACGAACGGAAGGTCAGCAACCTGACGGCCATTGTCTTCATAAAACTTCAGTACCGCAGAGGCAATGTACAGGTGGCTTAATACGTCGCCTAAACGCGCCGACAGCATTTCTTTGCGTTTTAAATCACCACCTAACATCAACATTGAGAAGTCGGCACTGAGCGCCAAAGCTTTACTCATCCGGCTTAACTGTTTGTAATATTTAGCGGTATCACCACCGACAGGCGAGCTGTTAAAACAACCGGCAGTCAGGCCCTGGAACAGCGCACCGAAGGTGTTACCAAGGGCAAAACCGACGTGTTTCATCAGCAACTCGTCAAACTGTTTTAAACCTTCTTCCGCATTCGGGTTGGCTGCCGCTTCTAACTCTTTTAATACGTACGGATGGCAACGGGTGGCACCCTGACCAAAAATCATCAGGTTACGGGTTAAAATATTGGCGCCTTCTACCGTGATAGAAATGGGTACACCCATATAACCATGCGCCAGGTAGTTTTTCGGACCACACTGAATGGCACGACCGGCGTGAATATCAAAAGAGTCGTTTAACAAAGTGCGTGACATTTCAGTCATGTGATATTTAGCAATAGCTGTGACCACTGACGGGCTGAGTTTCAGGTCAATAGCGCCCGCTGTCATCACGCGCATGGCTTCGAGGCTATAGGTTAAACCACCGATACGGCCTAAAGATTCCTGCACACCTTCAAACTTACCGATTGACATCCCAAACTGCTGACGCACATAAGCGTAAGCGCCTGTCATGCGGGTCGCTAAATGGCCGGTGGCAGTGCCCAGCGCCGGCAGCGAAATACCACGGCCTGCTGATAAACATTCCACCAGCATACGCCAGCCACGACCTGCGTACGATGGGCCACCGATGATCCAATCGAGCGGAATAAACACGTCTTTACCGTAGGTCGTACCGTTCATAAAGGCCATATTCATCGGGAAATGACGGTCACCAATCTGCACCCCAGGGTGTGAGGTTGGGATCAGCGCACAGGTAATACCCAGCTCTTCTTTGTCACCCATTAACTTGTCCGGATCAGACAGTTTAAAGGCCAGACCCAGCACAGTCGCAACAGGCGCTAAAGTGATATAACGTTTATCCCAGTTCAGGCGGATACCAACAACTTCTTTGCCTTCAAACTCACCTTTACACACCACACCAGTGTCCGGAATACCACCAGCATCAGAGCCGGCTTCCGGGCCTGTTAAGGCAAAACAAGGCACTTCTTTGCCGGCAGCAAGACCTGGCAACCAACGGTCTTTTTGCTCCTGAGTACCGTAGTGCATCAACAGCTCACCAGGGCCTAAAGAGTTTGGCACCATCACTGTGACAGCAGCAGTCAAGCTGCGGGTTGCAATGCGCGATACAATTGTCGAGTTGGCAATTGCTGAGAATTCACGGCCGCCATAAGCTTTTGGAATGATCATGGCAAAAAAGCCGTTGGCTTTAATATAGTTCCACACTTCGACCGGTAAATCCCTTTGTTCCTGCACAATTTTGTAGTCGTCCAGCATTTTCAGCAGGGTTTCTACTTCATTGTCCATAAAGGCCTGTTCGTCAGCCGACAATTGCGGTTTTGGAATCGCATGCAGCTTGTTCCAGTCCGGCTTGCCTTTAAACAAATCACCATCCCACCAGACATCACCCGCTTCCATCGCTTCACGTTCAGTGTCTGACAGTGGCGGCAGAATTTTTTTGAAGATGGCAAAAATAGGTTTTGTCACCAGGTTACGGCGGATGTCAGTGACCCCAAGGATCACCACCAGCGCCACAATAATTAAAAATAAAATAAACATAAGGCTTGTCCTTTATCGGATGGTTTTAGTCAGACTGCAAAGGCGCGGCTATCCCGGCCGCCAGATAGGGGATCAATCTTTTGATCACACCATCAATTTCCACTACTTCGTTAAAATCGGCTGCTGCAATGTCTTTTAACGCTTCGTTTGACGCCATGGTAAAAACAATGGTGCCAAGCGAAAAATGCAGCCGCCAGAAAATTTCACTGGCCGGCAACGCCGGACAGCTTTGTTGAACCAGCAACACAAATTTATCGAGGGTTCGGCCATAATGATGATTAAAAAACCAGCGCAAGTGGCCTTGCACGTCGGTATAACCCCGCCCCAGCAACTGTAAAAACAGCGTGGTACCACGGTGCTGAATTTTATTAAGTTCCAGCAGAGGCTCAACAAACACCGACAACACTTTGGATAAGTCATTGGGTTTTTGCGATGACAACAGCAAACTGAATTCCTGATCCAGTCTTGGCATGAGCACCGCCAGATAACGTTGTAACACCGCCTGGATCAACTCTTTTTTCGACCCAAAATGGTAATTCACCGACGCCAGGTTCACTTCTGCCATACCAGTAATTTGCCGAAGCGAAGTGGCGCTAAAGCCGGTATCGGCGAATAAACGCTCAGCTGCATCGAGGATTTTTTGTTGGGTATTTTGTTTACTGGTCATATCAGTCAGTCAATTTAAACAACTGTTTGAAATGTACGTTTGAAACTGCTGTAAGTCAATATAGTGCAGTGATTTTCTGTTTGCCGGAAATAATCTGTCCACAGGGATTAAATTCAATAGAATCAACAAATAAAACAACATTAGAAAAATACGCTTGACAAGCTAATTTAATTGCGACAATTTTGATGCAAGCGTGCTGGATAACACAGCGCTGAATTTCAACCCACAGATAAGGAGAAGAAAAGATGCTTAAGCTTGCTGCGAATCTCAGCTCTTATTATTATTCTCCTTACTACCTGTCCGAGTGGTTTAATAATTAGCCACGTCCCTTTGCCCGATGCAGAGGGATATTCTGATCTTATTTTTGTTGTTCAGCAGCAGCTGAACCATCACTAAGCCAGTTTTAGTCATAGACCCTAAGGTTTGCGCCTGAGAAAAGTCTATGGGGTGTGATTTTTGTCCTTCCTGAGCGTGTCAACTCAGGACAAAACCACCTGCACTCCCTCTGCGTTTTTCGTTTTTTCAGTCAAGTCAGATTGTGATTAAAACAACAAAAAATGTTCCGAGGAATGTGTATGAAATTCGCAACTATGAAGCAAACTCCGTTTAAATACAGCCTGTTATATAGCGCCACTTTGCTTGCACTTTTGGGCAGCACCGAACTTTTGGCACAACAAAACACCGAAGCTACGGCCCCCGAAGCTGAAACAAAAGCCATTGAAAAACTGGAAGTAACAGGTTCACGCTTAAAAGGCGTGGATATGGAAGGCGCCAACCCTTTGCAGGTCTTTAGCAAAGACGATTTAATTAAAAAGGGTTATGACAGTGTCTCCGCCTTTTTAAAAGATTTACCTCAGGCCTCAAGCGCCGGTACCTTCACCGATAACGGTAACGTCGCAGGTTCTGACGGTACTCCACCAGGCGCGGCCGGCGTCAGTCTGCGTGGTTTAGGTTCAAGTTCAACGTTGGTGTTAGTGAATGGTCGCCGGGTGGCCGTCGATTCTTTTTCCAATGGGTTTGATTCATTTGTAAACGTCAACGCTATTCCGATGTCGGCCATAGAGCGCGTTGAAGTCCTGACAGACGGCGCTTCTTCGGTCTATGGCTCAGATGCGATTGCCGGTGTGATTAACTTTATTCTGCGTAAAGACTTTGAAGGGCATGAGTTATCGGCCATGTATGGCGATGACACGGCCAGCAGCGATTTTGGCCGCACCAACCTCACTTATACCGGTGGTTTTGCCAGTGAAAACAGCAACACCACGCTGGTGGTTGATTATTACGACCGCGAAAAGCTGATGAACAGTGACAGACCTATTGATGTGACATTTAAGTCGTCAACCCGCGTGACTATTGATGGGAAAGATTATGCCGAACCCTGGTGTGGTAACGCTACCAGCAACAACGGCACCCGCTGCCAATACGATTATGTGATTGAACGCGCCATCCAGCCGGACACCAAAAATGTCGGCGCAACCCTGAACCACATTTACCGTTTAGGCAACGACAATGAATTTTTTGCCGAAGCCATGTATCAGGCCAACACCGGCAGTGCCTACGATTCAGCCGGATCTTTTGATTACACGCTGTCTGGCAACCTCGCAACTATTCCGGCCTGGGCGAAAGAGGCCGATGCTAAAAATGGTGCAGTAAACAATATCCGCGTGCGTTCCCGTTATCCGGAAGTCCGCAGTCAGGAATACGATGCCACCAGCTACCGTTTACTCGCTGGCCTTCGCGGTGAACTGAAAGACTGGAACTGGGAGACCGCCGCAACGCTGGGTAAATCCGAGAATGAAGTGTTGCACACTTCCGGTTATTACAGCGTTGACCGGATGCGCGCTGCAGCGCAAAACGGCACTTTTAACCCATTTAACCTGGGCCGCGACAATGACGCTGCCGTCATCGCTGGCTTGCGTGAAGCGGCGCCACGTATCGGTGAGTCTGATGTTAAATCCTGGGATTTTAATATCACAGGTGATGTGTTTGATCTGTCAAACGGTGCCGTTAAAGCGGTGTTTGGTGGTGAATTTCGCAGTGAAGACATTTTCGACCGCCCTGCCGCTATCGCGCAAAGTGGTGGCGTAACGACTTTAGGTGCCAGTGAGGCCGCTGCAGATCGTACGCAATATGCCGTTTATGGCGAGTTTAATGTGCCTTTAACAGAAAAACTCGACGCTATTACCGCTTTACGTTATGACCACTACAGCGATTTTGGCGGCGATGTAAATCCAAAAGTGTCGCTGCGTTACCGCGCGACAGACGATCTGATCCTGCGTGCCAGCTGGAGCACAGGTTTTCGCGCCCCTTCGTTATCCGAACTTGGTGCCGGTAC
>JAYRUI010000240.1:0-5481 GCA_041919175.1 Rheinheimera sp.
AGCACCACCATAAATACGTAAATCATTGGTTTGAATATACACATATTTATTGGCATTTATTTTGGCGGTGAGTATGTAATTGTTGCCATCTTTTTTATCAATAAAATCAACAACAACCTGATAATAACCTAAACCTCTGAGGGCTTTTTTTATATCGCGGCTGACACGGTTTTTAAAACGGGCTGAAGTATTAATTTCAGCCTCCGCAATAGAGGACAGGTAAAGCTCAATGTTTTCCTTACGCTCACCTGTGACACCAATCAGTTCGATCCGATTGGCAGCATCAGCCCTGGCCGGTGTGACAGCAAGCCACAACAGCATCAGCAGCAGAAAAACAGGGTGATAACTCAGTCCGCGAATGACCAAACTCCTTGTCCGGATAAAAAAACTACCATCGCAAGCTTTGGCAAAACACCGGCTGCGGCTTGTTGGCTCTGAGTAAAAGCATCACTAAAAGTTCAGCAGCAACAACTTAACTGTCTGATTTTTCGTCAGAACAGCTATTGTTGCCGCTCGCTGCAGAACCGTTTTTTGCACAAGCCGGTTTCTGTATAAGCCGTGATGTGACTCAGACTGTTGTTCAAACGGCAGAGCAAGGCTTAACCGGCCAGCTCAGCCGCGTCAGCCACTTCGTCTGTTGTTAACAAAGGCTCGGTACTGCCAATTTGTTCACACAGGATCCAGTCTTTTTCATCGACCCAGTTTTGTGCGCCATTTTTCACAGTGCGGATAGGCACAATATAACGGCAGCTGGTTTGCGGTTTGACCGAGGCAAAAATTGGCACAAAACCAAAATTCAGCGCAGTTTCAATCAAAGCCTGCTGGTTATGCGGGTCAATGTCGGCCGCTTCGTCAATATAAATAGGAATACGGTATTTACCGCGTTCCCGTTCAGCCAATAATTGCCGGATAAACAACATGCCACACAATAACTTAATGGTAATACGGGTGCCGTTGGAGCCGGCTGAGTCTATTTTGTCAAAATATTCCACTTCACCGGCGCGGTTGACCACTTTAAAACGGATATCAAATAAATCCGACAGCGTTAGACCGGATTTTTCGCTGGCAGCCTGAATAAGATAATCTTTGGCCGCATTAATTTCGCGCTCATCTGTGGTCACGCCTGGTGCTAATAAATCCAGCGTATCGCCTTGCTGGTAAGCATCCGAAGTGGTCAGGATGGTATCGATATGGCCAACCAGCAATTTGCGGTCGACAATCTCAATTTTAAAATCCTGCAAGTTAGAAATTTGATGGCGCCAGATGCCGCGGTTAAAGCTATTGAGCTCACGGTGCAGCCGGTCTAAGTCTGATCTTAAACCTTTGAGCGTGGACGCTACTTCGGTCAGCGCTACACGAGCGCGCCGTTCAATGGCTTCACGCTCTTTATCCAGATGGTGAAAGGCCTGAATCAGCTTTTGATATTTGGCTTCTTCGTCAGTTTCAGCTTCAAACTTGCTGATACCGGCATTAAAAATAAACAAATAGGTATTTTTAATGTTGATATCCAGCAGCTTCAGCTCGTGACAATGTTTATTGTAAGAGCGCAGCTCGTCGGCCAGATTGTCGTACTCAAGATTAATATCAATTGGATAAGGCGTCACACGGCCGCTGTAAAAATCCAGTTGGAAATCTATCCGTTCTTTTTTCTCGTGTTCAATACGTTCAAGCTGACGTTTCAGCTGATCCTGTTTGTTGGTCACCAGGTTACGCCTGTCCGACAAACTGCTGGCTTTATGCTGCACTTCTGACAGTTGCTCGTGCAGAATTTCTTCTTCACGGTCAAGCTCATCGACTAAATCTTGCTGCTGCTCGCGCAGTTCACGCATCTGTTCAAAACGGGCAAAACGTTTTAAGTCTTCTTCGGCTTGCAGCATATCGGCGTATAACCGCTCTTTTTCGCGGGTTTTGCCTGCTAAGTCCTGAGCAACTTCTTCCTGCTGCTCGAGGGTTGCCAGGGTGAGTTGCAGCGCTTCAATCTGCTCTTTGAGCTGAATTTTGCCTTCAACACCCGTCATATCCGGGGCTGATAAATGCGCTAAATCAATCACTGCGCCTTTCAGATGCAATTTGCCCTGCCGGAAACAATCGGCCAGTGCACTGAGTTGTTCGCCAAAAGCATCGTCATCTGTGATCTGCACATCACCGCCAGTTGCGGTCGACAGCGACAATAAATCCGGGTTCAGCGCTTTAATCAGCTGCTGCACTTCCGGCAACGACAAGTCTTCACGCAGGCGTGAATACAGGTTGTATTCCAGGTTTTTCAGCTGCAGCTTTAAGCTTTTTAGCTGTTTCTGGGTTTGCGCTTGCTGATGCGCCAGGGTAATCGGGTTTAAGTTGGCAGCACCTTGTAAGCTGTGGCTGAGCGACTCATAACTCTGGCGGATATTGTTAAGGTTGGATTGCAGCGTTGCCAAATTGGTCAGGCTAAAACGCAGCGCCAGAGTGTCGTGTTCACTAAACCATTGTTGCAGTTCAATTTTACGGCCAGACAACTCTTTAATTTGCCCGACGTATAAACGCTGTTTTTCTTCCAGCTGGCTTTTTTCGCGGTGCAGCTCTTCGAGATTATTCGACAGCTCGCCCTGTTGATCTTCCAGATAACTCTGAAATTCCACCAAAGCTTTATCCAGTTTCGGTGCATAAGCCCCTAAACGGCCTTTGAGTACAGCGCGGTTATCCAGCAGGTTTTCCAGTGCTTCCACCGCTTGTTGCTGGTTTTCCAGCGCTTTGAGTTCGCGCCTGTCGCGGTTTACTTTTTCAAACGCATTGTGCCAGACGGTATAAAAGTCGACTTTCGGGTCGCTTAAATGGCGGGCAAATACCGGCAACAATAACCGTTTGACGTCCTGCGCCGTTAAACGGTGCAGGTTCAGAATACGGCGGAAAATGTCTTTATAGACAGGGGCGTCACTGACGTTAGTCAGCGGGATCATGCGCAGGTTTATTTTGCTGTCATAAGGGGTGGCGCCGCCGGTAAGCAGGGCGTTTAGCTCCGCAGGTTTCAGCTCAAGCGGGTCAAAACCCAGCTCACGCAAGTGATGATCCAGCTTGTTGTACTTCACAATGCTGTTATTGACCAGATAGTGATCAAGATTCAGCTTACCGTTGTAGCAAAAATACTGGTACTGATAACCGGCAATTTTGCCAAGGCCTGCCACACCAATCACCACGGGGCCGTTGGGTAAGTTCGCTTCCAGCAGAATGTAACTCTGGTCGGTGCCAAAATAAAACTTGCGGGTTTCGTCTAAATCGTGGCCGTCCCATTCGGTTAAGCGTAAATCGTTAATGAGTGGAAACTGTAAAGCGTTAATCACCGAGCTTTTACCGGTGTTGTTTGGCGCACAGATTGACGCAGCGTCATCCAGCGGGATCACACACTTGGCGTAACCTGCGGTATTTAATAAAGCGAGCTTGGTTAAGCCGTATAACTCAGACATCGGCCTGCTCCTCTGTATTGGTTTCTTCGCTCAGTTGATCAACCGCCATTAAGGCATCGAGGTAGCGGTAAATGGGGGAGAGCAGTTTAAATTGTTCACCCTGGGCTTTGGCAAAACCGTACCGTACCATGCGGTTCATCACTTCGCGTTTGAGGTCAGTGGCGGAATACACTTCCAGCTGTTCAAACAAGTGATATTGCTGCTGCAAAATGCTGGCAAGAATTTCATGACTGATTTCTTCTTCAAACATAGCGCGCAGCGGGTCCTGGCCTTTGTCGGCAAAAAACTCCACTAAGGCATAAGTGGTCAGCGCAAACAAACGGGAAATTTTGCCCATGTTTACAGTGGCATCATCCACTTCAAAATGGAAAAAACCACGGCTGTCGCGTTTGAGCTGATTGCCAAGGGCGGTAAATAACGCGCTGTAGGCTTCTTCGTTGTTATCGAGCTCTTGCCAGAGGGCAAAATCCTGCTCGCTGATATGAAAGCCAGTGCTGAGTTTTTTATGAATGTCAGCCAGTTGGCTCAGTTGTTCCAGTTCAATCTGCATCAGTTAATTTCCTGACTGTGCTGTGGGGGCAAAAGGGTGGAGCTTCAGGCGGTAACCATTCACTTCAAGTTCGGTGAGCTGCTCTAAATGTTGTAGTTTCAGGCTTGGAGCGCGGCTAAGTTCCTGATACAAAAATAACATTTCATCGACCGGCAACTGCGGGTAACTTTTGCTTAACCACAAAGATAAATCGGTATTGGCTTTTTGGGTGCGGGCAAATTTCAACACATCAGCAAGCTCAGGCACGCGGATATTGTGGTGTGCGGCCTGGTCGACCTGCTCCGGCATCTGGTAATTGTCGTCCTGATAATCCACCAATTCAGCCATATAACTGGTGATTTGGTTGGCCGAACCCAGGCTGAATTTTTGATGATCAGAGCTGAATTTGGGCACTAATTGCTCCAGCGTTGGCTCCAGACCTTTTTTACGTAACAGCGCCAATAAAGCGCTGGCGTTACGCGACAACAAGGTGTTTTTACGCAGCTCTTCGCGCAGTGGCATCAGTACATCTGTGCTGCGAATAAGCGACTCCCGGCCCAGCTGGTTCATTTCCAGCAAACGGGTGCGTAGTTGCACTAAAGGCTCTTTTTCACCCTGTAAAAAGCCGGTTTGTTCAATATGGATAATCAAATCGCTCAAGAGCAATTCCAAAGCTGCAATGCTGTGCTGGAAAGGGCCATTGATATCAATCATCTGCAGCACAGGCTCGATGTATTCGTCAAAAGCTTCCATCACAGCGCTGTATCTTTTTGCCAGACTTAATTTGCTTTCGTCGGCTTTGGCCTGTTCCACCAAATGCAAAATAGCACTTTCGTTTTTACGAAAGTGTTTGACCACTTCACGCACCCGTTCATCCATTAAGCGGATAAAACGGCGCATTTCGCTGACATCTTTGCCATCGGCAGCAGTTTTAAGTTTGCCACGCAACCGGTCTAAATCTTCAATCCGGCTCTGAATATCACCAACAGTGCCGAGTTGATGCTCCTGAATAAGGAACTGAATAAATTCCAGCACAGCGCGGTTCAGTTCCAGCTGACTGGATTTGGCCAGTGGGATCAGGACTTCCTGTTGCAACAACCTTTGCGCTTCACGAAACACCTGCTCGCTACTCAGGCTTGGGTTATGGCGCTGGATAAGAGCCTGCACGTCCTGAAAACTGAAACTGCCAAGGGCACTTCGGCTTGCCAGTGTTTCCAGAACAGGCCAATGCTCATCGAGGCATTTAATGACTTTTTTTGCTGATAGCATGAACTCGTAACTTTTTGTTAAAAAATTAAGGGGTATAGACCAATGTATGCCCAGTTGTGGATGGTGATAAATATTTGACGGTGCTAGAATGCCGCCCCGCAAATTGGTCACTTCCACTGTCTACAACCTGGTGAAAATATATGTTAACAGCCGTAATACTGGGCCTGGTAGCCCTAGCTTTTGTGCTCATCGTTATAGAGGATATTATCCACGTAAACAAGGCAAAAACGACACTTTTTTTCG
>JAYRUI010000241.1:0-5466 GCA_041919175.1 Rheinheimera sp.
CGGGCTCAGTCAAACGCGATGACAGCAGCTTAAAAGTCAGTTTTGATTTAGTCGACACTGGCCCGACAGTCACAGTGCATTACGACGGCATTCTGCCGGACTTGTTCCGTGAAGGGCAGGGCATAGTGGCACAAGGTACTTTAACGGATGCCACCAATATTCAGGCCACTGAAGTGCTGGCCAAACACGACGAAGAATATATGCCGCCTGAAGTGGCAGAAGCGGTGAAAGGCATTAAACATGTGGCGCCGAAATATACCTATCCGGCGACTGGTGCAGCGTCTGCCAAGCCTGAAACGTTGAATCGCAGTGAAGCACAAAATGCGGCTAAAGCAGAGAAAACAGCAACAGAAGGCGGTACACAATAATGATGCCTGAGATTGGTCAGCTGTCCTTGATATTTGCTTTTGCCTTGTCTGTATTGTTAGCGCTGGTGCCGGTCTACGGCAGTTATAGCGGTAATGTACGGGCTTTGTTATTGGCGAAACCTTTGGCGATAGGGTTGTTTTTATTCAGCGCTATTGCCATGGCCTGCCTGATGTACGCTTTTTATCACAGCGACTTTACCGTCATTAATGTGGCCAGCAATTCGTCCAGTATCTTGCCCTGGTATTTTCAGCTGACCGCCAGTTTTGGTTCACACGAAGGCTCAATGCTGCTGTGGGTGACGATTCTGACGCTCTGGACTGCGATGGTGGCGGTGTTTTCCAATTCATTGCCGCTGTTGATGCAGGGACGTATTCTGGCGGTGATGGGGTTTATCTGTGTCGGTTTTATTGCGTTTTCGCTGTTTATGTCGAATCCATTTGAGCGAAGCCTGCCGTTTTTCCCGGTGGAAGGCCGTGACTTAAACCCGCTGCTGCAAGACTTTGGCATGATAGTACACCCGCCTCTGCTGTATGTGGGTTATGTGGGTTTTGCCGTTTCTTTTGCTTTTGCTATTGCTGCGCTTTGGGGCGGTAAATTTGACAGCACCTGGGCGCGCTGGGCACGGCCATGGACGTTGGCCGCCTGGTTGTTTTTAACCCTTGGCATTATGCTTGGCAGCTGGTGGGCTTATAACGAGCTGGGCTGGGGCGGCTGGTGGTTCTGGGACCCGGTAGAAAACGCTTCATTTATGCCCTGGCTGGTCGGCACTGCCTTGCTGCATTCGCTGGCGGTTACTGAAAAGCGCGGCACTTTTAAATCCTGGACTGTGTTACTGGCCATAGCTGCTTTTTCACTCAGTTTAATGGGCGCTTTTTTAGTGCGTTCCGGCGTGCTGGTTTCGGTGCATTCTTTTGCCTCAGATCCAAGCCGCGGTATGTATTTACTGGCGTTTTTATTGCTGGTGGTCGGTGGTTCACTGTTCCTGTATGCGCTTCGCATGAACGCTGTGCGCTCACAGGCCAGGTATCAGCTGTTTAGCCGTGAAGTGTTGCTGTGGGGCAATAACGTGTTTTTACTGACAGCGACGCTGGTGGTGTTTTTAGGCACCTTATATCCGCTGTTTCACAAAGAATTAGGCCTGGGTTCTATTTCCATCGGTGAGCCGTTTTTTAATCAGCTGTTTTATTATCTGGTGATCCCTTTTAGCTTGTTGCTCGGCCTTGGGCCCTGGGTGCGCTGGAAACAGCAACAGCTGCCACCTTTGTTAAAACCGCTGACTTTAGCGGCGCTTTTGGCATTAACTATCGCTATTGGTTATCTGGCGGCAACGCAGTCTCTAGCGGCCAATCTGGCGTTATTGGGGTGTTTACTGGGTGCCTGGGTTGGTATGTCGGCCATAGGTGAAGTCTATCAAAGGGCGCAGCAGCTCGGTGGTTTCAGCAGCGGTATCAGCCGTCTGCAGGCCAGTCACTGGGGCATGACGCTGGCGCATATTGGTTTTGCCGTGCTGGTGGTAGGCGTTGCTATGACCAAAACCCTGAGTGTGGAAAAAGACGTGCGGATGAAAATTGGCGACACAGTGGAGCTGAACGGTTACCACTTTACCCTGACTGACGTGTATGCACTGAATGGTCCGAACTATGGCGGTCAGGCAGCAGAGCTCGAAGTGTATAGCGATGGTGAAAAAGTCACTCATCTGCATGCGGAAAAACGCTTTTATCCACTACAAAAAACTGTGATGACCGAAGCTGCAGTGCATGCCCGCTTAAGCCGCGATTTATATGTGGCGCTTGGTGAAGAACTCAGCGGTCCGTCCTGGGCGATGCGGGTGTATGTCAAACCTTTTGTGCGCTGGATTTGGTTGGGTGGTGTGCTGATGGCCTTTGGTGCCTTGCTGGCGCTGCTGGATAAAAGATACCGCAGCAGCAGCGTGAAGGTTCGGGAAAAAGCAGCAACCATTGCCGGAGTGGAACATGCGTAAGCTTCTGTTTTTTATTCCTTTTGTGCTTTTTATTGCCTTGGCGGCGTTTTTATTCAGTGGTTTGTTTTCCGACCCGCGCCAACACGGCTCTGCGCTGGTCAGTAAAACGCTGCCCGCCTTTGAATTACCGGATCTGATGGCGCCAACAGCGCTATACAACGCAGAGAAACTCAAAGGCAAAGTGTATTTACTCAATGTCTGGGGCTTGTGGTGTCCAACCTGTAACGCTGAACTTGGTTTTTTAACTGAACTTCGTAAGCAAGGCATTGATATTGTTGGGTTGTATTATGTGCAGCCGCAAGACAGTGCCTTTGGCGAAAGTTTTGATTTAGCGAAGTTGCAGCAGGATGTGCTGAAAAAACTGCAGGAACAGGGTGACCCATACCGGCTGAATATTCTTGATGAAAAACGCAGCCTGATTTTTGATTTAGGGGTGACGGGCGCACCTGAAACTTTTTTAGTTGATGCCAAAGGCCAAATCCGTGCGCACCATGTGGGCGATATTAACCCACAAAATTGGCCGGCTTTAGCGCAGCAGTACCAGGCTTTGCTTGATGAAGCAGCTCAGAACAAACCAACAGCGGGTGCTGTAACCCGAGCCGGAGCTGCATATGCCAACTAAGTTGCAAATCAAGATGCCAGGCAAGTTAACTGGCAAGCTGCACAGCAAGTTAAAAACGTTGCTGCTGCTAAAAGCGCTGCTGTTGTCGCTGTTGATGTTCGGGCCTGTTACGGCCAGCGCCACAGAAGAGCTGATGCAGTTTAAAGATGCACAGCAGCATGCGCTGTATCGTGAGCTGACGGCTGAGCTGCGTTGTCCGAAATGCCAGAACCAGAATATTGCCGACTCCAACGCTGTCGTTGCAGTGGATATGCGCGAAAAAACTTATCAACTGGTGCAGCAAGGGCAAAACAAAGAGCAAGTCATTGATTTTATGAAACAACGTTATGGCGACTTTGTGCATTATCAGCCGCCGGTACAGTGGAGCACTATCTGGTTATGGCTGGCACCTTTGTTTTTGGTGTCGGGGCTGTTTTTTGTCATGCTGCAAAAACAGCGTAAAGCCCAGGAACAAGGCGGTGAGCTGGATGCTGCTGAAATCATGGTGGCGGATCAGGAACTTGAACAGAAGTTACAGGCGCTGATTAACCAGGCAAACCAGACGAACAAAACAAATCAGACGACAACCCAATCGGAGCCGGATTAATGTTGCTGCAATTAAGCTTAGCTGCTGTATGTATGGTGGCGCTGGTGGTGCTGCTGTTATGGTGGCCGCGAAAGGCGGCAACTGCGGCGCAGACCCAAACTGAACTTTTTGCTGAACGTTTGCATTTATTAATGCTGGCGCGTGACAACGGCGAGCTGGCTGCCGAAGATTTTTTAACGGCGGCCAACGAATTAAAAAGCCAGTTTTTGCAGCAGCAGTCGGTCGCAGTCAAAGAGCAAAAAACACCTTTGCTGGCGCCTTTGTCGCTATTGCTGGTGTTGGTGGTGGTTGCCATTGCTTATGGTTTTAGCGGCCATTACCGCCAACTGGCGGATTGGGAGCTGGCGCAGCAGAGTTTACCTGCTTTTGGTGAAAGGGCACTTTTAAATAAAGGCGAGCCTTTAAACGATAAAGAAATCAGTTTATTTGCCCTGGCACTTCGCACCAAACTGGCCAACGAAGGCGATGACGCTGTGGCCTGGTATGTACTGGGCCGGATCTGGTTCTCACAAGGGCTGGTGGATGATGCCATTGAAGCTTTTGAAAAAGCGCTGCAATTAACACCAGAGCGCGCCAATGTGCTGCTCAGTTATGCGCAGGCGCTGCTGGTGACAGACGATGCCGACAATCTGCAAAAAGCAGCAAAAAGCCTTGGGGTGGTGCTGAGTAAAGATCCGTTAAATCAGGATGCGCTGTCGATGCTGGCTTTAATAGCGCAGGAGCGTGGCGATGTGGTTGAGGCCAAAGCTGCCTGGGAAATGTTGTTGTCACAATTGGATAAAAATGATCCACGTTTTGCCATGATTGAACAACAGCTGGCGAAGGTGTCTGGCACTGTCAGCCCTGGTGCGGCTGCAACAAAGGCCGATGCCACAGTAACCTCAGCGGCTTCAGTGACCACAACAGATCCGGCCGCACCAAAACGCCGTATTCTGCTGACGTTAACGATAAGCGACACTTTGGCGGCACAATTTAAAGATGCCACTTTATTTGTGGTGGCCAAAGCAGCCGAAGGCCCGCCGATGCCACTCGCGGTGCAAAAACTCGCAGTGTTTGGCGGCACACAGCAGCTGGAGCTGAACTCAAATATGGTGATGCAGCCGGGCTGGGGTCTGGACAATGTGGCGCAAGTGCAGGTATCGGCGCGCATCAGTCAGTCGGGAGCAGTGGCTAAAACAGCGGGCGACCCGGAAATAATTTCGGAACTTATTGAATTAAAAGATGGTCAGCAGCAGCTAACACTTTCTCTGGAGTAAATGGATGAATCCACTTTTTAAAATAACACTGGCCGCTTTATTGCTCACGCTGTCGGCTTGCAGCACTAAACCACAAACCGCAACAGCAGATGTGGCAGTGAACAATACAGAAGCAGCTGAAGTTGCAACTTCTCAGCCACAGCCTGAGCCGATGACAGACGAGCGCGACCCTTTTGAGTCCGTCAACCGCGCCATGTGGACTTTTAACTACGACTATCTGGACGCTTATTTACTCAAACCCGCCACCAAAGGTTATATGGCGGTGGTGCCAAAACCTGCCCGCACAGGTTTATCCAATATGGTGAATAACTTAAGTGAACCAGCCAACTTTTTAAACGGTTTGTTGCAAGGGAAACCAAAAAGCTCGGCCGTCAGTGCCGGCCGCTTTTTACTGAACAGTACTGTCGGTTTAGTGGGTTTATTTGATGTGGCCACCAGCGCTGGTTTAGAGGTTAAAGAAGAGGATTTTGGCCAGACTTTGGGTGTGTGGGGTGTGGGCCATGGTCCGTTTTTAATGATCCCGGCGCGTGGGCCTTCCACAGTGCGTAACCTGACCGGCGATTTAGTGGATAACCTGTATTTCCCGATGTCGGTGCTGAACACACCACAGACGATTGCCAAATTTACCATTGGCGCGCTGTCTGGCCGCGAG
>JAYRUI010000242.1:0-5455 GCA_041919175.1 Rheinheimera sp.
CAAACCGGATTTAGTGCTGGGTTTTGGCGGTTATGCCAGTGGCCCCGGTGGGGTAGCGGCCTGGCTGAACGGTATTCCGCTGCTGATCCACGAACAAAATGCCGTGGCAGGCACCACCAATAGGCTGCTGGCAAAAATTGCCAAAGCCGTGATGGTGGCCTTTCCCAGCGCCTTTATCGGCCAAAAAAATCGGTATGTGTTGGGAAATCCGGTACGACAGGAGCTTATCAAGGCAAAAACTGAGAATAATTTCAGTAAAAGCTTAAATATTTTGATCGTCGGTGGTAGTTTAGGCGCTAAAGCGCTGAATGATATTTTGCCGGCTCAGTTGAAGCAGGTCGCGGCTTTCGGGCCAGTTCAGGTCCGGCATCAGACTGGCGCGGCGATGTTAACAGAGGTGCAACAGGCGTATGCCGGAGCGCCGGAAAATTTAAGCGCAGAAGTCACTGCTTTTATTGACAATATGGCGGACGCCTATCGCTGGGCCGACTTAGTCATTTGCCGGGCCGGTGCTTTAACTGTCAGTGAAGTGGCTTGTGCCGGTGTGGCAGCTGTGTTTGTGCCGCTGCCAAGTGCGATTGATGACCACCAGACGGCAAATGCCAATTGGCTGGTGGAGCAAGGGGCTGCGTTATTGTGGCCTCAACGTGATTTAAACAATAAAAATTTAGTGTCGCTGCTGCAAGGTTGGCAAAAAGATAAATCGCCCCTTGTACACATGGCACATCAGGCACGTGCTTGTGCCATCGACGATGCGGCTGAACAAGTCGTTGCAGTCTGTCGACTCGTGATAGGTATGAAATAACATGAATACAATAACCAGACCTTCGGAAAAAATTGCTATGCGCCGGGTAGAACGTATCCACTTTGTTGGCATTGGCGGCGCAGGCATGGGCGGTATCGCCGAAGTGTTGCTGAACGAAGGTTACAAAGTATCTGGCTCAGATTTGGGCCCAAATCCTGTAGTCGACCGCTTAACCTCGCTGGGCGCAGAAATTTGTTTTGGCCACGCTGCACAGAATATCCAGGGCGCTTCAGTCGTGGTGGTATCCAGCGCTATTAAAGCCGAAAACCCTGAAGTTGCAGCAGCACTGGAACAACGTATTCCGGTGGTGCGCCGCGCCCAGATGCTGGCCGAACTGATGCGGTTTCGCCATGGTATCGCTATTGCCGGCACCCACGGTAAAACCACCACCACCAGCTTAGTGGCGTCTATTTTTGCTGAAGCCAAAGCAGATCCAACTTTTGTGATCGGTGGTTTGCTGAATTCTGCCGGTACCAATGCCCGTTTGGGCTCAGGCCGCTATTTAATCGCTGAAGCCGACGAAAGTGACGCTTCTTTCCTGCATTTACAGCCAATGGCCGCCATTATCACCAATATCGAACCTGATCATATGGAAACCTATCAGGGCGATTTTGAAAAGATGAAAGCCACTTATCTCGAGTTCTGTCATAACCTGCCATTTTATGGCGTGGCCGTGGTTTGTATCGACGACCCTGTGGTACGTGAACTCATTCCTGCGATTGGCCGCACTGTGCTGACTTACGGTTTTAGTGAAGGCGCCGATTATCGTGTCAGCGAATTCAACCAATCAGGCACTCAAAGCCGTTTTGTGATTACCGATCCTGCCGGTAACAGCAGAGCTGTGACGCTGAATCTGGCAGGCCGGCATAATGCACTCAATGCCACTGCTGCTTTTGCGATTGCCACTGATGAAGGTGTAGAAGAAGCCGCTATTTTGGCTGCTTTTGCCAAATTTGAAGGCATTGGCCGGCGTTTTCAGCAGTACGGTGAATTTGACACAGGTCGCGGTAAGGTGCTGCTGGTGGATGATTATGGTCACCACCCGACTGAAGTGGCCGCTACTGTTGCAGCTGCCCGTTTGGCTTGGCCGGCACGGCGTTTAGTCATGGCGTATCAGCCACATCGTTATACCCGTACCCGCGACTTATACGAAGATTTTGCCCAGGTGTTATCAACAGTCGACACCTTGTTGCTGCTGGAAGTATATAGCGCTGGCGAAGCACCTATTGCCGGTGCTGACAGCCGCAGTTTATGCCGCAGCATCAGAGCCCGTGGCCAGCTGGATCCTATTTATGTGGCGCAACCTGCTGATTTAGCAGCGGCACTTGCTGATGTATTGCAGGACGGTGATGTGTTGCTCACCCAGGGCGCCGGTAATATTGGTGCTTTGGCAAAACAACTGGCGGCGCAGCAGTTAAACATCAGCCAGCTCAAAGCTGTTGTTTAACATGAATTTTAACCAAAAACGTTACACAAGAACTTAAGGCAGACGGACACCCATGACAGCTTTGCGCAGCAAACAAAAAACGCCTTACACCCCGGCTTTTGTCGGTGGTGTGTTGTTTTTTTTGCTGTCACTGGCATTGGTACTCTGGTTTGCCAGCCGTGTTGTGGTCTGGGTGCAGGACCAGCAAAATGCACCAATCCGGCAAGTGAAGTTGTACGGTGACTTTGGCCATATTCAACCAAAACAAATGCATTGCACGTTACAGCAGCAGTTTGTCGGGAATTTTTTTAAGGTGAACGTTGATCAGGTGCAGCAGTTCCTGCAGCAACAACCCTGGGTATATCAGGTAGCCGTGCGCAAACAATGGCCTGGTACTCTGGTGGTTGTAGTGACGGAGCACAGCCCGGTAGCCGTTTGGAATAACGAATATCTGCTGAATAAAAAAGGCGAAGTGTTTAAAGCGCCTATTGAGCAGCTGAACGCCAAATTGCCTCATCTGGCCGGCCCTAAGGGCAGCGAGCAGGATGCCCTGACCATGTTCAGTAATGTACAGGCGTTATTAAAGTTACATCAGTTTGAAGCCAGCAAGCTGGCAGTGTCCGAGCGTTTTGCCTGGGATTTGCACCTGAGTAACGGTATTGCATTAAAACTGGGGCGGGAAGATACGTTAAAACGTGTACAACGTTTTATCGATTTATACCCCTCAATCAGTAAACATAAAACCGAAGCAATTGAACAGGTTGACTTACGGTATGACACAGGATTGGCGGTTCGTTTTGCACCGCCGCCGGTACAACCAGAAAAGAGAAAAGCATGACCAAGTCGTTGGATCGGGAACTGATCGTTGGTTTAGACATAGGTACTTCGCAGATCAAAGCCCTGGTGGGTGAGATCACGGCGGACGATCAGCTGAGTATTGTGGGTGTGGGTACTCATATTGCCCGTGGTATGGATAAAGGTGGCGTCAACGACTTAAACCTGGTGGTGCAGGCTGTACAGCGTGCCATTGATGAAGCTGAATTGATGGCCGACTGCCGCGTGTCTTCAGTGTATTTAGGCATCACCGGCAAACATATCCGTTGCCAGAACGAAAGTGGTATGGTGCCGATTAACGACACTGAAGTGACAGCAGAAGACGTGGCCAACGTGATTCACGCCGCCAAGTCGGTGCCGATTTCGGCAGAGCGTCGTTTATTGCATGTATTGCCACAGGAATTTTCGGTGGACATGCAGGAAGGCATTAAAAGCCCGATTGGCATGTCAGGTGTGCGGATGGAAGCCAAAGCCCACATCATCACCTGTGCCAACGATATGGCAAAAAACATTGAAAAATGTGTCGAGCGTTGTGGCTTACAGGTTGATCAGCTGATATTCAGCTCGTTAGCGTCAAGCTACGCCGTGTTGACCGAAGATGAAAAAGAGCTGGGTGTGTGTGTAGTGGATATGGGCGGTGGCACTATCGACATTTCCATTTACACCAATGGCGCTTTGCGCCACACCGCGGTCATTCCTGTGGCCGGTAATCAGGTGACCAGTGATATTGCCAAAATTTTCCGCACGCCGATTGGTCATGCGGAAGACATCAAAATTCAGTACGCCTGTGCCCTTCGGAGCATGGTTGGCAAAGAAGAAAGTATTGAAGTGCCAAGTGTTGGCGGCCGTCCGGCGCGCAGTATGTCGCGTCATACCCTGGCTGAAGTGGTAGAGCCGCGTTATCAGGAATTATTTGAACTGGTGCTGGAAGAAGTGCGTGCCAGCGGTCTGGAAGAACAGATTGCTGCTGGTGTGGTGTTAACAGGTGGTACCGCCAAAATGGAAGGCGCCATTGAGTTTGCCGAAGATATTTTCCAGATGCCGGTGCGTTTGGGTTACCCGACCAAAATCAAAGGTTTGGCAGAGTATGTGCAGGATCCGGCATACGCCAGTGTGGTCGGATTGTTATTGTACGGCAAAGATGTGCGTCAGCAGCAGAAAAAAGCCGGTGCTGCACGTGAGTCTGTCGGCGGTTTAGTGCGCAAGATCACCAGCTGGTTTAAAGGTGAATTTTAAAAAAATTTAAGAGAGAGAGTCCCCCAACATCAGAGATGTTGCAGGCAGGCGGCAAGTGAAGCCCCTGTAGCGCCAATGATAATGGGGTTCAGCGTATAAAAACGGAGAGAGAGCTATGTTTGAGTTAATGGAAAACCACAGCGAAGAAGCTGTCATTAAAGTGGTTGGTGTTGGCGGCGGCGGCGGTAACGCTGTTGAGTATATGGTTGCCAACAATATTGAAGGTGTTGAATTTATCGCGGCGAACACGGACGCTCAGGCCCTGCGTAATTCTTCTGCCAATATCACATTGCAGTTAGGTGCCAATGTCACTAAAGGTTTAGGTGCGGGCGCAAACCCTGACGTCGGCCGCCGTTCTGCTGAAGAAGACCGTGACACCATCAAAAAAACCATTATGGGTGCTGATATGGTGTTTATCGCTGCCGGTATGGGCGGTGGTACTGGTACAGGCGCAGCACCAATAGTGGCTCAGGTTGCCAAAGAACTGGGCATTCTGACCGTTGCTGTTGTAACGAAGCCATTCCCGTTTGAAGGCAAAAAACGTTCAGGTTATGCCGATGAAGGGATCAACGAGCTGTCAAAACATGTCGACTCTTTGATCACGATTCCAAACGACAAATTATTAAAAGTACTGGGCAAAGGCACCAGCCTGCTGGACGCTTTTAAAGCTGCCAACAACGTCTTGTTAGGCGCAGTGCAGGGTATTGCTGAACTGATTACCCGCCCGGGTTTGATCAACGTTGACTTCGCCGACGTCCGTACTGTGATGTCAGAAATGGGCACTGCCATGATGGGCACTGGCCGCGCTTCTGGCCCGGACCGTGCTGAAGAAGCTGCTGAACAGGCGATTTCCAGCCCGCTGCTGGAAGATATCGACCTGTCAGGCGCCAAGGGTATTCTGGTGAATATCACTGCAGGCCTTGATTTAACTATCGAAGAATTTGAAATTGTTGGTAATGCGGTCAAAGCCTTTGCCTCTGAAAACGCCACTGTGGTTGTCGGTGCTGTGATCGACCCTGATATGTCAGACGAACTGCGGGTGACAGTGGTTGCAACAGGTATCGGTGCTGAACGTAAACCTGATATCAGCCTGGTGCATGGTCATCACCGTGCGGCAGAGCCGGTACGTGCGCAGTACAACAACCATTCAGGCA
>JAYRUI010000243.1:0-5449 GCA_041919175.1 Rheinheimera sp.
GCCGGTGAACAAGGCCGTGGTTTTGCGGTGGTGGCCGATGAAGTCCGCACGCTGGCGTCACGCACCCAACAAAGTACCAACCATATTCAGGAGATGATCCAAAAATTGCAAAGCCGGGTCAATGAAGCCTCAGGCGCGATTCAAAGCAGTAAAGACAATGCCGACCGCACTCTGGCCTTTTTTGCCAAAGCCGACGAAGTGTTCCATCAGCTGCAACAATCGTCACGCCGTGTCAATGACATGGCCACCCAAACCGCGGCGGCCACTGAAGAACAAAGTCTGGTGTCGGAAGAAATTACCAAAAACCTGTACGCACTGCATGACCAGGCAGCTGCTGCCGGTGGTATTGCAGAAAAAAATGAGCAGTTGTCTTCACAAATCAGGCAGTTATCTGACACCTTATTTGGCCTGGTCGGCCGTTTTAAAGTGAATTAAAGCGACTTGCCTCCGCAGGCGGCAGAAGGAGAAAAACGCTGTTTTTGCCCCGTCTGATATAAAACCGCGTGAAAGTGCTAAAAACAACAATGCCAGCAAAAGCTGGCATTGTTTTATCAATGAATTGTGTTTAAAAAGCTGATTAATCAGGCTTTTTAGACACACCTACCATGGCAGGGCGCAATAAACGGCCATTTAACTCATAGCCTTTCTGCATCACAAAAATCACGGTATTTGGCTCTAAATCAGCATTGGGCTGAATGGACATCGCCTGATGGAACTCAGGGTTAAAAGGTTTGCCTTGTGGGTCAATTTGCTGCACACCGTATTTAGACACTGTGTCCAATAAACCTTTTAATGTCAGCTCTACACCTTCAGCCAAAGCTTTCACAGCTTCGTTGGCCGGGTCGATAAAACCTAAAGAACGCTCCAGGTTATCTAACACGGGCAATAAATCACCGGCGAATTTTTCCAGCGCAAATTTGTGGGCTTTTTCCACATCCATCGCCGAACGGCGCTTGGTGTTTTCTGCGTCAGCTTTTACGCGTAAAGCCAAATCCTGCTGATCGGCAGCATGGGCACGGGCGGCCGCTAATTCTGCTTCCAGTTTGGCAATGACTGCCTGCTCACCTGATAATTCAACAGTATCTGCTGCGGTTTCAGTGGCTGCATTGGCAGCCTGTGGCTCGTTGTGTACCTTTTCTTGCTCGCTCATTTGTTCTTCACTCCAAACTAGGTGCGGCTATTATGGGGATTGTCACGCCCGATTCAAGTGCTTTGATAATTGTTGACCACAAGCTTCCACCAAAGGGATCAGCCTGGCGTAGTTCATCCGCCTTGGGCCTAACAGGGCTAAAAATCTTTGTGGATCAGCCTGATACCTGACGGTGATCACACTGACATTATGCAGCTGGGGGATACCCGATTCTTTACCTAAAATTAATTTGGTATTGTCGTCCATGGCCAGCGGCTGCAATAAATTCATTAAACACGAAGGTTGTTCCAACAATTGCACTACTTGCTGCAAGGCCGGATCTTTCAGCGATTCAGCAGCTTGCAATAAATGATGCTGACCAAACACCAAAGGTTGGTTCTGTTGCATTTCATCAAGGCTCAGCTGCGCCATCACATCTTTTAATAACACCGCAATACCACCCGTTTCGGTTTTTAGCATTAAGCCCAAACGGGAAATACCATCCAGCCACTGCTGATGACAAAGGGCGGCATTAAGCAAACACAAACTACGGCTTAAAGTATTGGCATCTATACCCTGCGCCTGCCACAACACCCGGTGCAGAATGTCACCTTCTTCGTCAATCACCACCAGCAATAACCGGTCAGCCGCCAGACGCACTAAATCGACCTGACGGATCACCCGCCCCGCCGCTTTAGGTGCACTAAAAATACTGACCAGACCGGTGAGATTGGCAAGCAACTGGCCGGCTTTTTGGCATAACAACGACACCGGTAATTGCGGCACCAAATGTTGCTGAATATCGTTCAGCCAGCGGGAAGGCAAAGGTTCCAGCTGCAGCATTTTGTCGATAAAAAGCCGGATCCCCTGCGTGGTTGGAATACGGCCAGCCGAAGTGTGCGGTGAACGGATAAGCCCAAGTTGCTCCAGCTGCATCATGCTGTTACGCACAGTCGCCGAGCTCACCTGCAAAGCGGCATTTTCCGCAATTAACTTCGACGATACCGGCGAACCATCAGCCAGATACTGTTCTACGATGAGTTTCAGAATAAGCTCTGAACGACTCAGCCCTGCCGTCATACTGCCACCTGTGAATAAATACCTGTTTATAGTGGGGACTTGATTCAAAAAAACAACCATTTGCATAAAACTAACCCAACCATGATTCCGGTGCTGGTGCTGCCATGCCACACTTTGTATACTCAAACAAAATCTTCGCTGGATCAACAAGCTATGAGCCACGCTTTTCGCACTATTGGCCTGATTGGTAAACCCAATCATCAGGGTGCCAATCACACGCTGGTGAGCCTGTACCACTTTTTAAAACAGTATCAGTTGCAGGTATTTGTTGAAGAAAAAGTGGCCGGTTCTTTAGGTTTACCTGATGTACAAGCCATGGATCTGGTGGATTTAGGCAAAAACTGTGATTTGGCCATAGTGGTCGGTGGTGATGGCAATATGCTGGGGGCTGCCCGGGTGCTGGCGCGTTTTGGTGTGGCAGTACTGGGGGTTAACCGTGGTAATTTAGGTTTTTTAACCGACTTATCTCCCGAGAGTTTTCAGGTGCCGCTGGCAGAAGTGTTAGCCGGCAACTATGTCAACGAACACCGTAATCTGCTGGAAATAGAAGTACATCGCCACGACAGCATTAAAAGCAGCAACAGCGCCGTGAATGAAGCTGTACTTCATGCCGACAAAGTAGCGCATATGATTGAATTTGAAGCTTATATTAACGGTGAGTTTGTATTCAGCCAGCGCTCGGATGGCTTGATTGTCAGCACACCCACAGGTTCTACTGCTTATTCATTGTCTGGCGGCGGCCCTATTTTAACGCCTGAGCTGGACGCGATGAGTTTAGTACCGATGTTCCCTCACACCTTAAGCAGCAGGCCGCTGGTGGTGTCTGGTAACAGCGAAATCCGCCTCAAAGTAGCGCCAAGTAACGACGCTCATTTACAAATCAGCTGTGACAGCCATGTCATTCTGGCAGTAATGCCGGGTGATGAAATTGTCATCCGCAAACACCCAAAACCGCTGAAATTAGTGCACCCGCCTGGTTACAGTTATTTTAACGTGCTGCGTAATAAACTCGGCTGGGGCGCAAAACTTTATTAAGTTTTGCGTTGCTGTTATCTGCTGAAGTCTGGCGTTTATGTCTTTCGCCTGCTGCGTGGGCTTTGTTCAATAAGCTTTGAAATCAACCTGTTAGAATTTTTTTTCATCACCTGCTTGTCAGTCTGAAAATTACTGTATAAATTCACAGTTATTAATTTCCTTGTTTATTCATCACAACAGGCTGCGCCATGCTTACTCATCTTCATATCAGTAACTTTGCCATAGTCCGGGCTTTAGAAATTGAATGGCAATCCGGCATGACCACTATCACAGGTGAAACCGGTGCCGGTAAATCTATTTCACTGGATGCTTTAGCACTTTGCCTGGGTGAACGTGCCGATGGTTTTGTGGTGCGCCCTGGCGCCGACAAAGCCGATTTGGTGGCGACCTTTGATATCAGTAACTTACCTGCTGCACAGCAGTGGCTGGCACAACAAGACTTAGCCATGGGCCAGGAATGTATAGTGCGCCGTGTGGTGGGCAGTGAAGGCCGCTCCCGTGGTTATATCAATGGTGTGCAGGTACCGGCGCAACAATTAAAAAGCCTGGGTCAGTTGTTATTAAGTATCCATGGCCAGCATGCCCATCAGCTGTTATTAAAATCTGAGCACCAACGCCAGCTGTTAGATGCTTTTGCCGATCATCCGCTGTTATTAAGTTCGGTTAAACAACTATGGAAAGACTGGCAGCAGTTGAAACAGGAATATCAGGAGCTGCTGACTTCACAACAACAAAGGGAAGCACAACGGCAGTTATTGGAATATCAGGTGGCAGAGCTGGACCAGTTTGCCCCGCAACAAGACGAATTTGCCGAACTTGAAGCGGAACATCAGCGTTTAAGCCACAGCGCTGGCCTTATTGCAGCAAGCCAACAAGGTTTGGAGCTTTTGATTGACTGTGAAGAAGGCAACGCACTGAGTTTATTAAAACAAGCCAGCTATATCCTGGCCGATGCCAGTGCAGTAGATGCCAAACTCAGTGGCATTGAACAAATGTTGCAGGAAGCTTTGGTGCAGGTGGAAGAAGCCAGCCGTGAGCTGCGTCGTTATGGCGAAAAAGTAGAAATAGACCCGGAACGTTTAAGCGAAATTGATGAACGCTTAAGCCAGTGGCTCACCTTAAGCCGCAAACATCAGGTGCCAAACGATCAGCTGTTTTTACACCATCAGCATTTAGCACAACAACTGCAGCAACTTGCAGGCGACGATGAGCGTTTAGCTGAACTGAATTTAACCATTACTCAGGCGGCACGCAGTTACAGCGAAGCAGCAGCTCAACTGAGTCAGGAGCGGCAACAAGCGGCTTTGGAGCTCAGTCATAAAATTGAGCGCAGTATGGCAGAACTTAGCATGCACAATGCCCGTTTTGAAATTGTGGTGCAGCCGTTAGCGCTGGATAAAGCTAATGCCCTTGGCGCCGACCACATCGACTTCATGGTCAGCACCAACCCTGGCCAGCCACTACAACCTATGCATAAAGTGGCATCCGGTGGTGAATTATCCCGCATCAGCCTTGCTGTGCAGGTGATTCTGGCCGACAAAGTCACAACACCAACCTTAATTTTTGATGAAGTTGATGTAGGCATCAGTGGCCCTGTTGCCGCCGGTGTTGGCCGTTTATTGCGCCAGCTGGGGGCTTCTACTCAGGTGATTTGTGTGACCCACTTGCCACAGGTGGCCAGCCAGGGCCATCAGCAAATGTTCGTGGAAAAATATACCGACGGTATGCACACCGAAACCAGAATGCGCACCTTGTTTGACGACGAGCGGGTGCAGGAAATTGCCCGGTTATTGGCAGGTGAAAATGTCAGCGCCAGTGCAATCGCCAATGCCCGCGAACTTTTATGTACACCCTGAGTCAGATGGAAGCTTTGATAACCGAAATCATTGAAGATGCAGAGAAGCGGCAACTGAACAAATCCCCGGGAGCATAGCTATTCTATGTCGCCGGGGGGAGTGAAGGCTGCCAACACCCCCGAATCTTCAAGGATGAAGGGTTTTAAACCCAAAAGCATTGCAGATTCGGGTAGGCGGCAACTGAACAAATCCCGGGAAGCATAGCTATTCTATGTGACCGGGTTGAGTGAAGGCGGCCAACAACCCCGAATCTTCAAGGATGAAGGGTTTAATCTCCCCCCATGCTTGCGGTATGATGCAAGCCTCAATTATAAAATGAAGAGTGTTATGGCAGCTGTATTCTCAAAAT
>JAYRUI010000244.1:0-5446 GCA_041919175.1 Rheinheimera sp.
ACCACCCAATGTGGTTTTAACGCAATCCCATAAGCAGAAAGCCCAAGCTGAAAACCTTCCATCCGCTCGGTGGACGATTTATAGCGTTGTGGGCCACTGATAAACGCAATATCACTGTGACCGAGCTGGGCAAAATAACGCGCCATTTCGGCAGCGGCTGCCCTGTCGTCCGACACCACACTGTGGCGGGTTTCGTCCAGCAACACCGAAGTTAACCGCACATAAGGCCGGCCGGCATCTTTGAGTGCCGACGCCAGATGATCCAGCTCCGACACCGGCGGCAGCACTATGACACCATCCAGTTTGGATCTGTTAATAAAGTTAAAACAATCCTGGACGAGGGTTTCACTACGATAACGGCAAGGGTGCACCACCAGCTCATAACCGCGCTCTGAACAAATCTCCAGCACACCACGTTGCACATCATCCAGATACAAAGCATCGGGGTTGTCGTAAATCAGCCCCAGCAAATAAGAGCGGCTGGACGCCAGCCCCCTTGCCTGGGTATTGGGTGAATAATTCAGCTCACTGATAATTTTTTCCACCCGCTCACGGGTGCTGTCACCCACACTGAGCGAGCCATTAATGACTCTGGAAACTGTACGTTTTGAAACCCCGGCTAAACGGGCAACGTCATTAATGGTGGATGTTTTATGCATGTGACCTTCTGCTCACTGTTGTATTCTCTGCGCCAGGCGCCTTGATGGTTATTTTTGTTTTTATCTCAGCACAGCTGCTGCAAACTGCAGCCTGCCACCCACTTCCGGCAGCCTGCAACAAAAACTGCAATTACCGGCTGTTTGCCAATAATTCCGGCCTGTAGGTTGCCAGCGAAATCTGAATAGCCGCCTGTTTGACCGCTGCAGCCACTGTGGCTGTTGCCAGTTGTGGAAATGCCGCCACAGAGCCTGTCACCCCCACAGCAGCAACCACCACACCGCGTCCATCCCGCACCGGCACCGCCAGACAACGTATACCATCGCGGTATTCCTGTTCATCCAGCGCATAACCACGCGCCTGGATGCGCGGCAATTCTACCCTGAGCCTTGCCAGATCGGTAATGCTTTGTGTGGTTTGCTGCGCAAAGCCGCTTGCCAGCTGATCCAGCTCATCAAAATACAAATGCGCCAGAAACACTTTGCCAGCCGCAGAACAATTCAGCGCCGCACAAAAACCGGGCCTTGCTGCTATCAAAGCCGGATCCGGACTGTCTACCACAGCGGCTATCAGCGCACTCTGTTGTTGTGGCAACACCAGCTGGGCTGTTAAACCTGTTTGTAACACCAGCTGCTGCAACTGCGGCAAGGCTTGCTGTTGCAGCGGATGATGGTTAATCAAATCCAGCCCCAGCCGGAATAACGCATTACCAACCAGATACTTACGGCCCTGCTTGCAAAGCAAACCTTCAATGCAGAGGGTTTGCAGAATACGAAAAGCCGTGGTGCGTGGCAAACTCAGTTGTTGTTCAAGTTCAGATAAACTCAGCCCCTGAGCTGAACGCGCCACCAGCTCCAGTACTTTGCAGGCATTGGCAAGATTTGGGATCACATAACTGCTCATCACAAACTCCTGTTATAAACCAAACAAAGCCGGCAGCCATTCACTGATAGCAGGCACGTAAGTCACCAGCATCAGCACCACCAACATAGCGCCATACATTGGCAGCAGCGGTTTCAGCAATTGCTCCAGCCGCACTTTGGCAATAGCACAAGCGACAAACAACACACTGCCAACAGGCGGAGACACTAAACCAATCGATAAATTTAAAATCATCATAATGCCAAAATGCAAAGGCGAAATACCAAGCTCCATCGCTACCGGCAAGAAAATAGGGGTAAAAATCAGCACGGCCGGTGTCATGTCCATAAAGGCACCCACCACCAATAAAATGAGGTTGATCAACAACAAAATCAGCAGAGGGTTGTCGCTTAGGGTGAGTAAACCCTGACTGACGGTTTGAGGAATATTTTCATAAGACAAGATCCACGACATTGCCGCCGAAGTGGCAATTAACGCCAATACGATGGCGGTGGTTTCGGTGGATTTTAATAAAATATTGCCAAGCTCAGACACTTTCACTTCGCGGTACACCCCCACCGCCAGCACAAATGAATACACAACGGCAATAGCACCGGCTTCGGTGGCGGTAAAAGCGCCACTGATAATGCCGCCAATCACCAGAATTATCATAAACAAGCTTGGTAAAGCGGCGGCGACTTTTTGCGCCACTAATTTCAGCGGTAAACGCGCGCCCACCGGATAACCTTTCACTTTGGCGTAACCGGCGCAGACGATCATCAGCGCAAGGCCAAGCAAAATACCGGGTAAATAACCGGCAACAAAAAGCGCCGCTATCGAAACACCCCCACTGGCAATGGCGTAGACAATCATAATATTTGAAGGCGGGATCAGCATCCCTGTGGTGGCTGCAGCTGCGGTCACAGCAGCGCTGTAACTGTCGTCATAACCTTGTTTTTTCATCTCCGGCAACATAAAACTGCCGATGGCAGAAGTGGCAGCGACGGCAGAGCCGGAAATAGCACCAAATAACATACAGGACATCACATTCACCAGCGCCAGACCGCCCGGCAAGGCGCCAACCAAGGCCATGGCACATTCAATCAACCGCTTGGCAATACCGCCCCGGCCCATCAGTAAACCCGACAACACAAAAAACGGAATTGCCAGCAGCGCAAAACTATTCAGGCCACCGGCCATGCGCTGCGCCAGCGTGGTGAGCGCTGGCAGTAAATCCATGCTGAGCAACATAGTGGCCAGCGTCGCCAGACCAATACAAAACGAAATAGGCACGTTGAGCATCAAGAGCCCAAAAAACACCAGCAATAAAATGAAGGCCGATAATTCCATCTTAACAATCCTCAGCCGGTGTCAGTTCAATTTTGTGCCAGAGGCAACGCAGCTGACACAAACCATAAAATGCGATCAACAATCCACCCAGCGGCAAGGCCAGATAAATCCAGCCGATACAAATACCTAACGCTGCCGACATCTGATTCAGTTCAAAAGTAAGCAGCACCAGCTGACCTCCCCCCACTACCATCACCGCAAAGGCAAACAGCACCACAGCGGCAGTAAGCACCAACGCAACAATCTGTTGCCAGTGCGGTGGCATCTTGCGGGTCAGGATATCCAACCCCAGATGCTGGCCGGTGCGATAGGCAAAAGCGGCGCCCAGCATGCCAATCCACAGTAATAAACAGCGGGCAATTTCTTCGGTTAAAGAACTTGGCGCACTGAGCACAAAACGCGACAACACTTGCCAGCACACCACCAGCACGATGGACGCCATCAGCGCCATTAAGGTGCGGCGCAGCAGCTGGTCAACCCAAAACACGGCTTTATTCATCATGGTCTCCCTGAGTACTTTGTTGTTGCTGTGGCAGAGCTGAGACCGGCTCTGCTGAGTGCTGTGCAGCAGGTTTTTGCACCGCGGCTATTTTTTCCAGCAGCGCCCCAACTTCAGTGCATTGTTGTTTGGCTAATAACGGCTGAACAGCCTGAATAAAAGCGGTTTTATCCGGGTAGATCACGGCAACACCATGGGCCTTCACTTTGGCCAGCGCGTCATCACTGGCCTCTTGCCATAAGGTTTTTTGATACACAACTGAATCGGCCATGGCTTGTTGTAACCAGCCTTGTTGCTCTGGGCTTAACTGTTGCCAGATATGCTGACTCATCAAAATCACATCCGGCACCATGCTGTGTTCATCCAGAATGTAATATTTGGAAATTTCGTAGTGTCTGGATAAATAAAAACTTGGTGGGTTGTTTTCGGCTCCATCCACCACCCCTTGTTGCAAAGCAGTGTAAAGTTCACCCCAATCCACCGGTGTGGCGGCGCCGCCCAGCGCCTGCACCATTTCTACTGCGGTCTGGCTGTTGGGCACCCGGAATTTTTGCCCCACTAAATCGGCCGGGCCATTCAGCATTTTTTGTGTGGTGTAAAAACTGCGGGCACCGGCGTCGTAGTAACCCAAACCTTTCAGTCGCACCGGCGAAAGAGCCGCCAGCAGCTGCTGCCCTACTTCACCGTTCAGTACTGCCCATAAATGTTCGCTGTCGCGAAACACATAAGGCAGGCTAAACACTTTCATTACAGGTACAAAACCTTCCAGCGGCGCCGCCGACACTTTGGTTAATGCCAGGCTGCCAATTTGCAAAAGCTCCACCAGCTCCCGCTCTGAACCAAGCTGACCGCCGCTGTAAATCTGAATTTGCATAGTGCCGTTGGAATAGACCGCCAGCCGCTCGGCCATTTTGAGCATGGCTTTATGCACCACATGCTCCTGGTCCAGCGTGTGGCCCATGCGCAAGGTGATTTTTTCATCTGCTTGCTTACAGCTACCAAGCAGCAAACTCAGGCTGCACAGCAGCCAAAGCACCGCCTTTCTGGTGTAAAGCTTCATTATCTTCTCCCTGTTGCAAAAACCGGCCTGTTTTAGTTATGTGGTATGCAGGTCCGGTGGCAGCCAAAAGCCGCCAGAGCATAACCATTGCGCAGCGCAATACGCGCAACAGCCATCTTTTGTCAGCGCAAAGCGCTGGCCGGAAATTTATCCATATCGTTGTAATCGAGGTTTTCACCGGCCATGCCCCAGATAAAGGCATAATTGCTGGTGCCACAACCACTGTGAATGGACCAGGGCGGCGACACCACAGCCTGCTCATTCGCCAGCCACAAATGACGGGTTTGCGCCGGTTCACCCATAAAATGACAAACCTGCTGATCAGCCGCTAAATCAAAATAAAAATACGCTTCCATCCGCCTGTCATGCTGATGCGCTGGCATGGTATTCCAGACACAGCCAGGCTTCAGCACAGTTAACCCCATTTGCAGCTGGCAGGTTTGCACTACAGTGCTAATCATCAGCTGGTAAATATCACGGTGATTACTGGTTTCCAGCGCGCCCATATGCAGCACATTACATTGCGCCATGGTGATATGCGTATTGGGATAATGCCGGTGCGCAGGGGTAGAATTCAGATAAAACTTGGCCGGTTGTGCACCATTTACACTGACAAAACTGACTTCTCTTGCACCCATGCCCACATATAAAGCTTCTTTGTTATCAAGCAGATATTCAGCGCCATCCACCACAACTTTGCCAGCACCGCCGATATTAATCACGCCAAGCTCACGGCGTTGTAAAAAATAATCGGCTTTCAGCGCATCGACAGTTTGCAACAAAACGGGCTTGGTGACAGGCACGGCACTGCCCACCAGCATCCGCTCGTAATGGGTGTAGTTCAGCACCAGCACATCAGGCTGCATCAGGTTATCCAGCAAAAAATGCTGCCGTAATTGTTCGGTGTCGTAATGCTTCACATCGTTCGGATGTGTGGCATAACGCTGGGTAAAAATGGGCGTTGCCATAAAATCTCCTGTAAAAATCTTTGATGTCTTTGCTATGCGGCGTGAAGGGTT
>JAYRUI010000245.1:0-1433 GCA_041919175.1 Rheinheimera sp.
GTTGGCGTGATCAGCTCAAGGGTTGCAATGGCCTGGGCATTACCACCAAATGACCGCTGCGAAATGCTGTAGCTGTCAAAGTTGGGTGATGTTGGCAGGCTGCCATTCGAGCCGCCGGTAATAGGATCAGGTAAACCCGGAATGCTGTTCACAAAACGATATACAGCACGTGGGCCTATCACGCGGTTTTCAAAACCACGGAAGTTTTGACCACCGGCATAGAAGTTATCGTTAAATGGCAAGGTGTGGTCGTAACCATCTTTGTCACCATAACCGTTACCATAACCCAGCTCCAGTTTGCTCAGGAAAGACCAGGCATGGTCGTTACTCAGCGGAATGTAATTTGCGGCTTCAAAATTGGTTTTAAAATACTGCAAATCTGAATTTGGTGTGGTGATTTTACCGCTCAGCGATAACCTTAAACCATCCGTTGGGAAAGTTCCGCGGTTTAAGGTACTGCGCACCCAACCTACCACTAAGTCGTAGTTGGTGAATTTGTATGAGTCATCCGGCTTCAGCGGGTCCAGCAACATAGCGCGGAAATGGCGTAACTGGTCAAATTCCTGAATGTAGCTGATATCGTTGATACTGATATTGGTACCAAAATTCAGTCTGCTGTATTCGTTAATCGGGTAACCAAAACTCACGCCAGCGCCATAACTCTTCTGGTTATAGGCCTCAAGACCGGCTTTACTACCGTCAAAGTCTGAATAGAACACCGAACCACCCAGGCTGATGCCATCCAGGGTGAAATACGGATCTGTGTAATTCAGGTTAATCGACTTCTGGTATTTATTGGTATTAAAGCTGATACCGGCAGAGTTACCTGTACCAAGGAAACTTTGTTGTTCCACGCCAAGCTGGAAAGCCAGACCCTGATAACTACCAAAAGAAACACCGGCATTAAAACTGCCTGACGGCCGCTCTTTAATGGTGAAATTCACATCCACTTTATCGTCAGAACCTGGCACATCTTTGGTTTCAAATTCTACTTTTTCGATGTAAGGCAGACGTTGTACCCAGAGTTTTGAACGTTCCAGCGTGTCGTTCGACAACCAGGCACCTTCCATCTGACGGATTTCGCGGCGAATAACTTCGTCTTTGGTTGAAGCGTTGCCTTTAACCGAAATACGGTTCACGTACACCCTTTTACCCGGGTCTACGCTGATGGTTAATGCAACTTCTTTGGTTTCATCATTGATGTTGGTGCTGGTACGTACTTTAGAGTTGGCGTAACCGAAGCTTGCCAGAAACTTGGCAATACTTTCTTCGGTATAAGTCACCAGGGCACCGTTATACAGCTGACCGCTTTTCAGTGGCAGCAGCGCATTAATAAATTGGTCCTGACCAATCAAATCACCAACAAAATCAATACCGGTGATGGTGTATTGTTCACCTTCTTTTACCTGCAAAGTGACATATACCGATTCTTT
>JAYRUI010000245.1:1443-5444 GCA_041919175.1 Rheinheimera sp.
CTGCCACAGTGTTGGCTTCAATATCAAACCGCAGGTAACCACGGTCGAGGTAATAACTGCGGATTTTTTCCAAATCACCTTTTAAGGTTTCTTTCTGGTAACGGTCAGACGACATAAAGCGCCACCAGGGCAAATCCACCAGTGATTCAGTGTCTTTTAAAATGTCTTCGTCTGAAAACAGCTCGTTACCAACGATGTTGATCTGACGCACAGAAGCGGCGTCGCCTTCTTTAAATTCCAGCTTCAGATTGACGCGGTTACGCGGCAGGTAGGTCAGCTTGACTTCAACTTTGGCATTGTATTTACCCACACCGTGATAGAACTCGGTTAAACCGTTTTCAATTTCACGGATAATGGTTTTATCCAGCTGCTCACCGACAATAATTTTCTGGTTGGTGAGACTTTCGTTCAGCTGTTCTTCTTTAATATCTTTATTGCCATCAAATTCAATCGCATTGATGGTTGGACGTTCTTTTACCCGGTAAATCACGGTCTGACCGTCACGGTACACTGTGATTTCGTCAAAATGGCCGGCGGCATATAAAGACTTTAAGCCTTTGGACAAAGCGTAGTCTGTCACTGTATCGCCGATATTAAATGGCAGGTTATTCAGGGCCGCGCCTAATGCCACGCGCTGTAAACCTTCTACCTGAATGTCTTTTACCGTAAATGATTGTTCAGCGAGCACCGAGCTGCTGGCAGAGGCCAGCAACATCGCAGCTACTAATCGTTTAATTGTCATTATTTTGGACTACTTATGATTAGTTTATTACAAACGAGAAATATCGTTGAGCAGCGCAATTCCCATTAACATCAGCAGAACGAAGGCTCCGATTTTAAAACCTGTCTCCTGCGCTTTCTCAGAGACCGGCCTGCCGGTGAGAAGTTCCACCACAAGATACATTAAATGGCCGCCATCCAAAATAGGCAGCGGCAGTAAATTTACTACACCAAGGTTGACACTAATCAGCGCCAGGAAGGATAAAAATGCAATCAGGCCGAGGCCTGCACTGTCACCGGCGCCTTGGGCGATTGAAATCGGGCCACTTAAATGTTTGACCGATACATCACCAAAGATCAGTTTTTCGACCATAGAAAAGCTCAGACGGACCAGTTGCCAGGTACGTACCATACCTTGCCACACCGCCTCTACCGGGCCATAACGTTGGTCAAAAAACATTGAATCTTCAAGAGGTTGCACCTTAGGGGCAACGCCTAAAAAGCCCTGATGAAAACCGTCGGCTGTTTCGCGGCTTTCGGGTGTCACATCAAGCTCGATAGTTGCGCCGTTGCGTTCAATCAGCATAGGCACTGCTTTACCCGGGTTATTCTGGATAATGCTCACCAGGTCGTTCCAGTGTTTTAAATTCACGCCTGCGGCAGCGATAAATTTATCACCTGCTTGTAAGCCAGCTTTGGCGGCAGCTGAGTTTTCACTCAGGTTGCCCACTTCTAAAAGCGGCAGTGCCTGTTTTGGCACTAAGCCAAGGCTTTGGAAAATAGAATCTTTATCCGGATTAAACCGCCAATCGGTTAAATCCAGCTGGTAGTCGCTGCGACTGTCACTATCCAGCGGTTTGAGCGTTAAAGTCACAGCCTCATGGCCAATCTGACCTATCAGCATTAAACTCACCGCCTGCCAGTCACGCACTTCTTCGCCATTCACAGCAACAAGCTGATGATTGGCGGGTAATTGCGCCGCTGCAGCTATCGAGTTAGGCGCAACATCGGCCACCACAGGCCTTAAGGTAGGCACGCCAATCATATACATCAGCGCCAGTATAAAAATGGCAAAAATAAAGTTGGCCATGGGGCCGGCTGAGATCACCGCCATGCGCTGCAACACGGTTTTGTTGTTAAAAGCTAAGTCGGAGAATTCCGGCAGCACGGGGTCGACCCGCTCATCCAGCATACGGACGTAACCACCCAGAGGTATTGCAGCAATGACAAACTCAGTGCCTTGTTTGTCGCGCCAGCGCACCAGAGTTTTACCAAAACCTATCGAAAACTTTTTGACTAAAATACCGTTTTTGCGAGCCACCCAAAAATGACCAAACTCGTGCACAGTCACCAGCAAACCTAAAGCGACAACAAAAGATAATAAATTCCAGACAAAAGCACTCACAACAAACTCCCAAGCTCAGTTTTGGTATAAACACGGCTTTCCTGATCAAGCGCCAGAATATTATCCAAAGACACAGCTTTATGGCTGGCAAATTGGTCTAAAGCACGGGCATTTAGCCGTGCTATGTCGGTAAAACGGATGTGGCCGGCTAAAAAGGCTTCAACAGCAATTTCATTGGCGGCATTGAGCGCTGTTGTTGCACCTTGCCCATGGCGGCAAGCGTCGATGGCAAGCTGCAAACAAGGGTAACGTTCAGCGTCTGGTTTGCTGAAGGTAAAATCGGCCACTTCGAAAAAATTCAGCGCTTTGACATTGCAGGGAATACGCTCAGGGAATGCCAGCGCATGGGCAATTGGCGTGCGCATATCGGGGTTGCCGAGCTGTGCCAGCACTGAACCGTCGCTGTATTGCACCATCGAATGGATAATACTTTGCGGGTGAATAACAACCTGAATATCGTCGGCTGTGCAGTTAAATAACCAGCGCGCTTCAATAAATTCCAGGCCTTTATTCATCATAGTGGCGCTGTCGACCGAAATTTTCCGGCCCATGCTCCAGTTTGGATGGGCGACGGCCTGCGCAGGCGTAATGCCGGCAAATTCAGTCAGCGGGGTTTGCCGGAACGGGCCACCACTGCCGGTCAGCAGAATTTTGGCAATACCGGCTTTTTGTAAATCACTCTGATAACAACCGCCTTGTAAGGCCGCTGGCAAACACTGAAAAATGGCATTGTGTTCGCTATCGATGGGTAACAAAGTGGCCTGATGCTGCTTGACCGCATGGATAAAAAGCTCACCGCTCATCACCAGCGCTTCTTTGTTGGCAAGCAGTACCGTTTTGCCCTGCTTCACTGCGGCAAGCGTCGGCAATAAACCAGCAGCGCCTACGATAGCGGCCATCACGATATCGGTCTGCTGGTGCGCGGCTAAATCGGCAAAAGCCTGAGCACCATAAAGCACCTGAGTGGCAGAACCTGCGTCACGCAGTTTGTGCTGCAGCAACTGAGCGTCACTGGCTTCCAGCACAGCAGCATACAGCGGTTTTGCTTGCAGGCACTGGTGAAATAATTTGTCGATTTGCCGGCCGGCAGTCAGCGCAAAGACGTTAAAGCGCTCTGGATGCTGGGCTATCACATCCAGGGTGCTGCAACCAATAGAGCCGGTTGAACCTAAAATAACGACATGGCGTTGCATCAGAACCGACCAAATAACGCAATAAAAAGCGCAAACAACGGCGCTGTTGCGGTCAAGCTGTCGATTCTATCCAGAATGCCACCATGACCCGGGAAGATACTGCCACTGTCTTTCAGGCCAGCCACCCGTTTAAACATACTTTCGGATAAATCGCCAAACACCGACAACAACGTCAGCAACAAAGCCGCCAGATACCAATAAGCCACCCCTTCAGGCCATTGCATAGTTGCAGCAACAGCGGTGACAAACAGCATCACAAAAGCCAGACCACCGAGCATGCCTTCAAGCGTTTTGCCAGGGCTCACGTCCGGTAATAATTTGTGTTTGCCAAAAGGTTTACCAATGACATAACCACCCACATCGGCGGCCCACACCAAACCTAAAAGGGCAAAAATCAGCCAGGCGCCGGTAAAGCTGGATTGTTCATAATTGACATTACGCAGCAACCATAAAGCGGCAAAACTCGGCACTAACGTCAACCAGCCCATTAAAGCTTTCAGTAATTTATTGTTTTGCCATAAGTGTTTACTGCGGCTAAAACTCAGCACCAGCAATACCGCCAGCAGCCACCAGCCGATGCCTGTCCAGAGCGCCATCTGTGTAGCTTCGTTACTTTGAATAGGCCAATGCAGATTTTGTGGCAGCGCCTGATAACAAATCAGATACCAAAGGGCGGTACCGAG
>JAYRUI010000246.1:0-5439 GCA_041919175.1 Rheinheimera sp.
AAGCATGCTGGCTCTTGCGGGCTGCGGCCAGTTCCTGCTGTTGTGCAGTAAGTTGGGCTAATCGCTGCTCTTGCTCCAGCTGGTTGGCTTCAGTTTGTTGTTTTAACACTGCCAGTTCTTCAACAGTGGCTTTGAGCGCGGTCAGCTGCTGCATTCTGGCGTTATTAAAATACTGATAATAAGTGAGCAGCCGTTCGAGTTTCACTGCATCCTGCTGATTGAGCAACAGTTGGGTGTAGTCGTGGCCCCCCACCTGATAGGCGGCTTTGACCTGGGCAGCCAGCAGATATTGTTGCTGCTGGCGTTGTTGTTCCAGCTGCTGTTGTTGCTGCTCCAGCTTTTGCCGCTCTTGCTGCAAGGTGTTGAGTTTTTCCTGTTCAGCGCGTACAGCATTGGAAGCATCAGACAACACGGCGTCGGCTTTTTTCAGTTCAGCCTCAGCACGTTTCAGTGCCTGACGCTGGTCGCGGCGCTGACGTTCTGTCTGTTTAATTTCCTGCTGTAAAGACTCCAGCTCCTTGCGTGCGCTAGCGGTGTTTTGTTGTGCCTGCACTGAAAAAACTGTGCTGAGCAACAACAAGCTCAGCAACAGCTGTGATGTGAACAAGGAGCGGATAGACATTTTCAATTGAGTTTAAACAACAATTTGCCCGTCATTTCTGCCGGTACAGGCATGCCCATTAACTGCAGCATAGTCGGTGCTATATCACTTAAAATGCCGCCTTCAACCGCAGTGGCCGGCCGGCCAACATAAATCAGCGGCACCGGGCCACTGGTATGCGCCGTATGGGCCTGACCTGAATCATGGTCCAGCATTTGTTCGGCATTGCCATGGTCTGCCGTGATCACACATTCACCACCAACAGTGGCTAAAGCATCGACCACCCGGCCAATACAATGATCAACAGCTTCCACCGCTTTAATAGCCGCCGATAAAATACCGGTATGACCGACCATATCGCCATTTGGATAGTTACAGATAATGACGTCGTATTTGCCGCTGTGAATAGCTGCTACCAGTTTGTCGGTGAGCAAAGTCGAGTTCATTTCGGGTTGCAAATCGTAAGTCGCCACCGAAGGTGAAGGCACCAGAATGCGTTCTTCTCCCGGAAATACCTCTTCACGGCCACCGCTGAAAAAGAAAGTGACGTGGGCATATTTTTCCGTTTCAGAAATACGCAGCTGAGTTTTCTGATGTTTAGCCAGCCATTCACCCAATACGTTATTCAGACTGGTTGGCGGGTAGGCCACCGGCGCTTTAATATCGGCAGCGTATTCGGTCAGCTGTACAAAAGCGGCCAGTTTTGGCTGACGGTTTCTGCTAAAACCCTGAAAATCGCTATCGGTAAAAGTACGGCTGAACTGACGGGCGCGGTCGGCACGGAAATTCATAAAAATCAGGGCGTCGCCGTCTTGCAGCAACACCGGCTTGCCGTCTTGCCCCAGTATCACACTGGCCTTCACAAATTCATCGTTTTCATCACGCTGATAAGCGGCATGTAACGCACTGATAGCATCGTTATATTGATAATCGGCTTTACCATCCACAATCAAATCATAAGCTTGCTGCACTCTATCCCAGCGTTTGTCGCGGTCCATGGCAAAATAACGACCAATCACAGAAGCTATCTGGCCTTTGCCAAGTTCAGCAAATTTTTGCTCGACCAGCTTCAGCGAGGCTTCTGCACTACGTGGTGGCGTGTCGCGGCCATCTAAAAAGGCGTGCAGATAAATAGCGTTGGCGCCTTCACGGGCGGCCAGTTCAATCATAGCGATTAAATGTTCTTCGTGGCTGTGCACACCACCTGGTGACAACAACCCCATTAAATGCACGGCTTTGCCTGCATTGGCGGCTGCGCGAACAGCGTTGACCAGTACAGGGTTCTGGTAAAAGTCACCATCCTGAATGGCTTTAGTGATACGGGTAAAATCCTGATACACTACCCGGCCTGAGCCCAGATTAACGTGACCCACTTCGGAATTGCCCATTTGGCCGTCTGGTAAACCTACATCCATGCCGGAGCCGGAAATCAGACTATGCGGATAATCACGCCATAATCTGTCCATCACCGGTGTATTCGCTTGTACTATGGCGTTGTCTGTTGGATCTTCGCGATAACCCCAACCGTCTAAAATCAGAAGTACCAAAGGTTTAACCGGCATCACCATCACTGCTCCGCGTCTTGTTGCTTGATCATCATTTTGAATTCATCTTACCGAAATTTAGCAGCGACTCCAATCGTCCTTGTTCAGTTATTGTGCAACCAAAGCATAAAGAGCCCTAAATTCGGCCGCAGGCACAAAGCTCAGGGCTGTTTTTGGCCCTGAAAGCCGTTATACTCGGCGCCAAATTATTGAATGACGGAAGCGAAATATATGCAACAGTACCTCGAATTTGCCGGTAATCATCCTTATCTCAGCCTGGCCTGGGCAGGTATTTTAGTCGCGCTGCTGGTCACTTGGGTGCAGTCGTTATTGTCAAAAATTCAGTTTGTCACTCCAACTGAGTTGACTATCAAAGTGAATCGTGAAGACGCACAGCTGATTGATATCCGCAGCGCTGACGATTTTAAAAAGGGCCATATTACCGGCGCACGCAATATGCCACTGGCACAATTTGCCGCACAGCTAAGCAGCCTTGAAAAAAATAAAGACGCACCCATTATTGTCATCTGCCAGGCCGGTATGTCGGCACAGGGCGCAGCAAAACAGCTTATCCAGGCTGGTTTTAGCAAGGTAGCTGTACTGCGTGGTGGTATGGGTAAATGGCAAGAAGCTAACTTACCTGTGGTGAAAAAATAACAGGATTCGCAGTGATGACTCAGGCCAGCGTTACTATTTACACTAAAGCCTATTGCCCGTATTGTGTTCGCGCAAAAGCATTATTAACCGCAAAAGCGGTGCAGTTTCAGGAATTCAAAATAGACGAACAACCTGAATTGCGCCCGGAGATGATCAATAAAGCGGGTGGCCGTACCACGGTGCCACAGATTTTTATTGATGAACAACATATCGGTGGCTGTGACGATCTCCACGCGCTTGAAGCGCAAGGAAAACTGGACACTCTGCTTTTTAAATAACAACATTCAATTCAGCTAGGACACATCATGGCCGACGAACAAAACACTTTAGCTGCAGACGCGCAGCAGGCTCAATTTGCTATTCAGCGTATTTATATCAAAGACGTTTCTTTTGAAGCGCCGAACTCTCCGGCCATTTTCCGTAAAGAATGGACGCCTGAAGTAAAATTAGATTTAGATACCCGCAGCGAAAAGCTGGATGACAATACTTTTGAAGTTGTACTGTCATTAACCGTCACTGCCACCATTGGCCAGGAAACTGCGTTTTTGTGTGAAGTGCAACAAGCAGGTATCTTCTCAGTACCGGTATTAACGGATGCACAAATGGCGCATATGCTGGCAGCTTTCTGCCCGAACATTCTGTTCCCTTATGCCCGTGAAGCAGTTTCAGCCCTGGTGAACCGTGGTACTTTCCCACAACTGAACCTGGCTCCGGTGAACTTTGACGCTCTGTTTGCGCAATATATGCAACAGCGCCAGGCTGAAGCGCAAGCTCAGCTGCCAAACTAAAACAGTATCTTTTATGTCTGCGGCTATCTCAGTTCTAGGCGCCGGATCATACGGCACTGCGCTTGCTATTTGTCTGGCGCGTAATGGTCATCAGACCCTGTTGTGGGGCCGCAGCCAACAAGATATTTCTGCGATGCAACAGGATCGGATCAACCATAAGTATCTGCCGGATATCAAACTGCCGGATACTTTAGCGGTGACCTCCGATCTGGCTTCTGCAGTCAGTGCCAGCCAGAACGTGCTGGTGGTGGTGCCAAGCCATGCTTTTGCTGACACCCTGCGGCAAATTAAACCTTATTTATTGCCACATGCCCGTGTGGCATGGGCAACCAAAGGTTTAGAACCGGACACCGGTCGTTTGCTGCAGGATGTTGCCCGCGATATTCTCGGGGATGATGTGTCTTTAGCTGTGTTGTCAGGCCCGACTTTTGCCAAAGAGCTGGCGCAAGGTTTGCCAACCGCGATTTCATTGTCGTCCACTGATCCTGAATTTATCACTGTGCTGTCTGATTTATTGCATTGTGGCCGTACTTTCCGTGTTTATACCAATCCGGATTTTATTGGCGTGCAACTGGGCGGTGCGGTGAAAAATGTTATCGCCATAGGCGCAGGCATGGCCGATGGCATCGGCTTTGGTGCCAATGCCCGCACTGCGCTGATCACCCGCGGTTTAGCCGAAATGTGCCGGTTAGGTTGTGCCCTTGGTGCCCAAAAAGAAACCTTTATGGGCATGGCTGGTTTAGGGGATTTGGTTTTAACCTGCACCGACAACCAATCCCGTAACAGACGTTTTGGTTTGTTGCTTGGGCAAGGCGCCGCTGTGCAGGAAGCGATGGATTCAATTGGCCAGGTGGTAGAAGGTTACCGCAATGCCAAAGAAGTCTTTAATCTGGCCACCCGTGTTGGGGTAGAAATGCCAATCACAGAACAAATTTATCAGGTGCTGTATCAGGGTAAAGACGCCCGCGCAGCTGCTATAGATTTGCTAGGCCGGGAAAAACGCGACGAATAAAAGCTGATTTGTTTTTATGCACAACATAAAAACCACCGCAATTGCGGTGGTTTTTTTATCCGGTTTTCAGCGGGCTTTGTTCTATTTCTAAAAACTGTCTGATTTGGTTGGCATTTTGTGCCTGGCCAAACAGCTCACCGACGCCTAACTGGCAACCCATCACGTGCAATAAATAACCCTGCATTTCATTGTCAATTTGTAGGGCAGAAATTTGCAGATGTTGTGAAGCGGCCAGCCTGATCAGGCAGCTGCATAAATGTCTTTTTTGATCATCATGTTCCAATTCACTGACCGCGCTGGCTGCAAGTAAAACGCCCGTCCAGCATTTTTGCTGTAATAAAAACAGTGGGGTCTGGCCGTCGCCAAAGTGCTGCCACCACAAAGTAAAACCTGCATTGGCCAGTGATTGCAGTTGCGGCAAAGCAAGGCCGGGTTGTTCCAGATAAAAATCCTCCGTCAGCAACAGCGAAAATACAGCCGGATCCAGTTGCCATTCTTGTAAGTGATGCAGCAAATAAGCAATTAAATCAGGTTGTTGCAATTGTAGTGTTGAGACCTCCAGTTGTACTGGGGGCACTGTCAAACCCTGTTGACGCCATTGCCACAATTGCTGACACAATTGCTGAAACTGCCAGCGTTCTATCGCCAGCAACTGATGGCTTTGCGTTGCAACTCCGGCAAAATCATCCAGCCATAACAACCCTCTTCTGGGGGAATGCCAAGCCAGTTTCACCATTAAGGCGCTGAGCTGGTGTTGTTCCAGCTGATAACAAGGCTGATAACAAAGTTCAAACTGATACTGGCGCAGCGCAAGTTCCAGCTCATCGGCTGTTTGCC
>JAYRUI010000247.1:0-5433 GCA_041919175.1 Rheinheimera sp.
ATCAGAGTGGTATAGCGATGGAATTCCCACAGTTTGCTGCCAACGATAAGCCGGGCACCTTATACGGTATTGGCGCCAGCAGCATGGCGGAGTCGGCGATGAGCGACACTTTGTATGCCGTCAAACCTGATGGTTCACATCAGCAGTTCAGGTTTGGCAGTGGTGTGATTCTGGAAGAACCTTTATACATTCCGCGTGCCGCAGGTGGCGGTTATTTATTGTGTAGCCTGCTGGATTATCAACAACATAAATCCGGTTTGGCCTTGTTTGACAGCCAGGATATCCGTCGGGGCCCCGTGGCACTTGCAACCATGGACAGGGTGTTGCCTTTAGGGTTTCATGGTTGTTTTATACCGGCCTGAGCGAGGCGCAATCAAAGCGCACAGAGGCTAAAAAATGCCGGAGGGGCAGCAGTTTAGCTGCGCGACCATCAGCTGATTGCAACAGTTCAGGGGCGGCGCTTTGTGCCGCCTGGCTATGTTAAACTGGCGCCTCTTCTGATTTGAGCACCTGATATGCACAGCACCGATAAACCTCTGCATGGCATTCTGGCCATGTTGCTGGCTGTTTTTATGTTTTCCGGAATGGATGCCAGCATGAAAGCACTGACCAGCCATTACAGCCCGATGCAAATTACCTGCTTGCGTGCTGCTTGTGCCTGGCCTTTTATTATTGCCTGGCTGTGGCACGGCAACAGGCTGCAACATTTACTTGATGCCCGCTGGTCTTTGCATATCTTCCGCGCTGTGCTGGGTGTGGTGATGTTGTCGGCCTTTATTTATGCGTTAAAAACGCTGTCGCTGGCCGACGCTTATGCCATCTTCTTTGCCGCGCCTTTTCTGATCACTATGCTGTCGGTGTTCTGGTTAAAAGATTATGTAGCGCCAAGACAATGGGTGGCCATCGCGGTGGGTATGGCGGCGGTGCTTTATATGCTTAAACCCGAAGGCGACCAGCTGCTGAGTTTGGGCGCGCTGGCGGCTTTGTTGTCAGCACTTTGTTATGCCATTTCGGCCATTACGGTGCGTATCCTGGCGAAAACCGACCATAGCGGCAATATGGTGTTCTGGTTAATGACCATGATAGGTATTGGCGCTGGTTTGTTGGCGATTCCCGACTGGCAGCCGCTGCAGCTGCAACACTGGCCGTATTTTCTGGCGATAGGCGTTACCGGTGCCATTGGTCAGGTATTTATTACCGAAGCGTTTCGGTTGGCGCCCCCTTCAGTGATTGCGCCATTTGAATACACAGCGCTGGTATGGGGTTTGGGTTTTGACATTGTGTTGTGGCAAGTCTGGCCAAGTGCCACTTTATTAATCGGTTCGGCGGTGATTATGGCCAGCGGCCTTTATTTGATCTGGCAGGAGCGGCGTTAAGCCCTTGTTTTTATAAGAACCTTCATTCCACCTCAAAACATCAGGCAATACACAGCACTGATAAAGCAACGCTGATAAAAAAAACGGCGTTATTCATAACGCCAGTTTGCCAAAGCACCTCAGTAAGCGCTGCTTTTTACCAAATGTGATTATTGCGCCAGCCGTAAATCTGCCACCAGCTCACCGGCGGCGCGCATTTCTGCTTCGTGTTCAGCATCACGCCATGGTTCTGCCAGTGCTGCCTGATACCAGCTTTGCATCCCTGGCAAAGCCAATAGATGTTGGGCATAGGCCATAGCCGGGGCACTGAGTTCTAAACCATAACTCTGAATGCGAAAGGCAACTGGCGCAAAAAACGCATCCACAGCGGTAAAGTTTTTACCGGCCAAAAATGGCCCGCCAAATTCGCTCAGACCTTGTTGCCACAAGGCGTCAATGCGCTTGACGTCTTTTTCCAGGGCGACCGGATACTGGTGCAATTTCACCCTGGCACCACAGTTCATGCCACAGATATTACGCAACGCCGAAAAACCGGCATGCATTTCACTGGCAGCAGAGCGGGCATAGTTGCGGGCTTTGGCATCTTCAGGCCAGACGCCCGGATGGCGTTCGGCCAGATATTCCACTATCGCCAGCGATTCCCACACCACAAGGTCACCGTCGTGCAAACAAGGCACTTTGGCCGTCGGCGAAAAGCGGCTGAACACCGCAAAGTTATCTTTTTGAAACTGTTGCAGTTGTTCAGTAAAAGGAATTTTTAATTCAGTGAGCAATAACCAGGGACGTAACGACCAGGACGAATAGTTTTTGTTGGCGATATAAAGCTGATACACAGACACCTCCTTGCTGAATGAGTGGTTACAGTACGCTGTAGCGGCTGCGCGCTCAAGAGCTGGTGCCCAGCTAAAGTGTGAATATCTGTTGCTGTGAAAGCCGCTGCCAGCTTTGCCAGCTGCCAATGGCAAAACAACTGCCAAGCAATACACAAATGGCAGAGCTCAGGTACCAGAAGGTCATGCTGTTGCCGGGAAACGCCGGCATGAGCAATGGAAATAGCAGGCCACGTGCCAATAACACCAGGCTGATCAGCACTAAGGCTGTTTTGCGCAAAGGCAAAGGCCGGATGAGCCCGGCACCTGACAGCGCATAACAAGCCCAGACCAACAGCACCAGGCTAATGGCTGAAGTTACCAGCGGAGGATATGGGTGACCGGCGGCAGCCATTGCGGCCATCTGTTCGCCGGCGCCCATCAGCCGGTACCAAGGCGCGCCCATCACAATACAAGCCAGATGGAATAAGGCTGCAAGAGCGCTGCCGCAGGCGGCAACAATAAGTAATTTATTGGGCATTTTCACTTTCCTTGTTTTTGCTGACATCCCGCCTGGTTATTCAAATGCTTCAGCCGGTTTTTGCTGATAAGCCGGCAGCTTGCTGTAGTGCTTGTTGTAAAAAATCGACAAAAAGCCGTACTTTGGCAGGCCGGTGTGGGCCTGGAGGATAGACGGCAAAAATACCGCCGTTCTGCAGCTGCCACTCTGGCAATAAACGTTGTAATAACCCTTGTTTAATCAGATCTTTAGCGCTGTAATCCGGCAACACCGCCATACCGGCACCAGTTAATAATAACGAGGTAACACTTTGGGTGGAACTGGTTTTGATATTGCTGTTCAGGCGCAGTTCCTGTTGTTCCGCCCCTTTGACAAAACGCCACCACAAAGGGGTTGGTAAGGGGCTAAAGGCAATAAAATTTAGTGTTGTTAAGTCTACTGGCCTTTCGGGCAGCCGGTGTTTTTGCAAATAAGCCGGACAAGCCAATAACCATTGCTGAAAATCGCCAAGCCTTTGTGCTTTGAGGCTGGAATCCTGCAACCAGCCAATGCGGATGGATAAATCTATGCCCTGTTTAATTAAATCCTGCACCTGATCGCTGCTGCGCAAATCGATCTGCAATTTAGGGTGGCGCCGCTGAAATTGCAGCAGCAGCGGGATCAGCACCCTGTTGCTGTAATCTTCAGGCGCGCTCAGCACTAAAGTGCCGGTGAGTTCAGTGTCGGTGCGGCTGAGTTGTTGTAGTTCAGCCCTGAGCTCAGCTAACAAGGGCAGGCAACGTTCCACTAATTGTATGCCTTCGGCCGTTAAACTCACTTGCCTGGTGGTGCGGCGAAACAAAGCGGTGCCCAGTTGCTGCTCCAGCGCTTTGATTTGCAGACTTATTTTGGTTTTGTTGCTGCCAAGCCTTTGCGCAGCTGCGGTAAAACTGCCACTTTGTGCCAAAGCTTCTACCAACAACAAAGTATTTAAATTCAGTTCAGTGGGCATTTAATTGTTTTAAATTTATAAACAGTGAATTAAAGATTAGCTGATTTTTCTTGTGCAATCGACAGCGGATAATAACGCCATCGCCCTTGCTGGCTTATTACCTCAACAGGAACATATCATGACGACTTTAAATTTCACGACACAAACACCGGTTAACAGCATTGCCATTATTGGTGCTTCTGGTTTTATCGGTTCAGCATTAACCAAAGAAGCTTTGGCCCGGGGTTTAAAGGTGCGGGCTTTGGTCAGCCGGCCTGAACGTTTAACTGCAAGTGCAGCGCTGGAAGTGGTAGGTGTTGATGTGATGGATACCGAAGCTTTAACCCGGGCACTGCAGGGGGTTGATCTGGTGATCAGTGCTTTTAGCGGCCATGCGCAGCAGGATGTGGCTGGTTATTATCAACAAGGTTTTGTGTCGGTATTGACGGCTGTGAAAGCTGCAGCTGTACCGCGGTTATTGGTGGTGGGCGGCGCTGCTTCACTAAAATTACCTGATGGTTCTATGTTATTGGATAAACCGGATTTCCCGGCCGCTTATTTGGGCTCTGCGCAAGGCGCTTACGCTGCGCTGCAACTGCTGCGGGCGGAAAAGTCGTTAGCCTGGAGTTATTTATCCCCGGCGGCGGAAATTTTCCCTGGCGATAAAACCGGCCAATTCCGCCTGGGTGCAGATGACTTACTGACAGATACGCAAGGCAAAAGCCGGATTTCTACCGGCGATTATGCGGTTGCTATGCTGGATGAAGCACAACAACCACAGCAGCTGAATCAGCGTTTTAGCGTGGCTTATTAAGCTGCAACAGCAGCAATGCTATGCTGTTTAGCTATGCCGGACATAAAAACGCGGTGATACACCGCGTTTTTTATTGTAATCAAGGCTGTTCTGTTAAAGAGCTCTGTTGCAATCAAGGGGTGGCTGCTTGCAGAATAAAGCGGCACCTTTCAATTGCAGGAAATTAATATGGACTTTAACGCCTGTCGTGATCATTGCCTGATGCAACTGCAAAGTGAAGAAGACTTTCCTTTTGGGCCTGATATCTATGTTTATAAAGTGGTTGGCAAAATATTCGCCATTCTGAGTGAAAATCTGGTACCGGGTACTCCGGCGAAAATGGCCAGTCTGAATTTAAAATGCGACCCTACCGAAGCCCTGATGCTGCGGCAAATTTTTCCGGCCATCACACCGGGTTACCATATGAATAAACAACACTGGAATACGCTGTTGCTGGATACCTCAGTGCCGGACAACGAAGTAAAACGCCAGATTGAACAATCTTATGCGCTGGTGGTAAAAAGCCTGCCCAAAGCCAAAAGGCCGCTGCTGGCCCGCAGTTAGCTAACAGCAGGCGAAAATTGCCAACCTTTTGCAAAAAATGGCTGTTTTCACGCTGGTTGCTGTTTTTAAATCAGGCTAAGGTAGGCCTTTGATGCCACAACCCAAGGAAACTGTCATGGCCAGCTGCCCACAACTGACGTTCTTTCATAATCCACAAAGCCGTTCTGCCGGTGTCCGTATGCTGTTAGAAGAGCTTGAATTGCCTTTTACGCTTGAGTTTGTTGATTTTAAGAACAAACCTGTAGCGTTACTGGCAGCGAACCCACTGGGCAAAGTACCTACTTTATTAGCGGACGATGCAGTCGTGACTGAACAAGTGGCTATCTTTCAATTTCTGGCAGAACTGGCGCCTGAGAAGAATTTAAGCCCTGCCATTGGCGACCCGCTGCGTGGTCCTTATT
>JAYRUI010000248.1:0-5404 GCA_041919175.1 Rheinheimera sp.
CGGATTTAACCAAAACACAAATTGAACAAAATCTCAGTGATAACCTTGGCATCGACAAAGTGATTTGGCTGGAAGACGGCATTTTTAATGACGAAACCGACGGCCATGTTGATAACATGTGTTGTTTTGTCCGCCCTGGTGAAGTGCTGCTGGCCTGGACGGACGATGAGTCCGACCCACAATACGCCCGCTCTAAAGCTGCGCTGGAAGTGCTGGAAAACAGCACTGACGCCAAAGGCCGTAAGTTTATTATTCATAAACTGCCGGTACCAGGCCCCTTGTTGGCCAAAGCTGAAGAATACGCATCAGTAGATTTAACAGGCGCAGCTACGCCACGCGAAGCTGAAGCGCGTTTAGCTGGCTCTTACATTAACTTTTATTTATGTAACGGCGGCCTGATATTACCAACCTTTGACGATCCGATGGACAAAGTTGCCTTCGACATCCTTAGCAAAGTATTTCCACAACATCAAATTGTCACAGTCCCTGGCCGCGAAATACTGCTCGGTGGTGGCAATGTGCACTGCATTACCCAACAGCAACCGCTTTAATCTGAAAAACAATCCGAATAAATGAATAAAAAAGCACCTAAATGGTGCTTTTTGTTTATTTATTAATCAATTAATTTGAGTTTTTTTATTAATAAATAGTAAATTATCTCGGCAGGGTGTTAGCATCGGATGCGCTTTATATTTTAGTGACAATAAAAAATCAGGGAATAACCATGCCTCAACTTAAAAGAACGCTGATCTCCGCGTCTGTGCTGGTTGCACTGACTGCATGTGGTGGTGGCAACAAAAATACTGCACCAGCAGTAACAGATATGAGCCTTGCCGGCGGCCTGGTTTGGGTGCCAGTGACTGGAAAAGTAACAGCAACCGATCTGAACGGTGACGCTTTATCAATCAAAAGCGTCAGTGAAAATGGCAGCATTGTTGCGTTAAAAGATGGTGTCTATCCATTAAAAAACGGTAATTTAGTCGTCAATGGTCTTGAGTTCAGCTACACAGCATTAACACCAGCGGCTTCGACTTTCAGCGTAACCGTCTCTGATGGCAAAGAAAGTAATGTCGGCACCATCAAAATTGGTGAAGCCAAAACAGATCCGCTGGCAGATCAGCAGTGGCATTTACGCAACACGGGCCAAAAAGCCTATGCCATGAGCGATAGTTTAATTGCTCAATACTCTTTACAACTGCAGCGTCTTCTCGGCTGGCCAAAACAAGACGCAGACGCACGCGCTGCAAAACGTGCTGATGCTTCTGTGTTAAAACCAAATGAAGATATGAATGTATTGGGCGCTTATGCTCAGGGCGTCACAGGTAAAAATATGATTGCCGTTGTTGTTGATAGCGGCATGGAAATTAACCACGAAGATTTAGTCGCAAACGTGTTACCAAACCGTTCGTTAAATCTGGTACCAGGCGCAGCTGATCCAACCAACCCAACCAGTCTGGCTGCAGGTGGCGATCACGGCACCAGCGTCGCTGGTTTAATAGCAGCTGCAGGCTGGAATGGTTTAGGTGGTCGTGGTGTGGCGCCTGATACCCAGCTGATTGGGATGAACTACCTGGTCAGAGAAGCCCAAACAGCCCGCAACGAATTATTAATTCACGGCCATCCTGGCAGTGGTATTGGTATTCATGAACCAGTGGCTGTATTTAACCGCAGCTACGGTGTCACAGTGCCGGCCGCTATTGCTTACAGTGAACAGGATGAAGTGGTCCAGGCTTACAGCGCCAAAGTACTGCGCAGTGGTAAAGGTGTCGTGAACGTTAAAGCTGCAGGTAACTCCTTCCTGGACGGCAACAACTATGATGCCGACTTGTGTTATGACAACGGCGCCAATACCCTGGGTTTAACCTGTTACAACGGTGCTTTAGAACCAAGTCAGAACACGCCCTATTATCTGACTGTGGCCGCGGTAAACTCTGATGGCCGCCACACCAGCTATTCTACCGCCGGAGCCAACCTGTTAGTGTCAGCCCCTGCCGGTGAATACGGCACCTTTGCACCAGCGATGGTGACAACTGATCAAATGACCTGCTTGCGCGGTTATAGTAGTTTTTCAGGTGTTGATACTTACGATAAGCTTTACTGGTCAGGCTTTTTTGCCGGTTATTTCCCGTTTAATAACCCGGGTCATCAAGACAACGTCAGCTGTAACTACACGTCAACCTTTAACGGAACTTCATCAGCAGCACCAAACGCTTCCGGCGTGGTCAGCCTGATGTTGTCAGCGAACCCTAATTTAAGCTACCGCGACGTACGTGACATTCTGGTACAAACCAGTACCAAAGTGGACGCTGCCAACAAAACAGTCACACTGGAAACTGCAGACGGTAAGTTTGTAGCCCATCAGGGTTGGGTGAAAAACAAAGCCGGTTATGAATTTAACAACAACTACGGTTTTGGTCGTGTTGATGCAGGTAAAGCGGTGGCTTTAGCGAAAAAACACACTGGTTTACCAGCGGAGAAAGTATCTGGCTGGAAAGCTTTAGGCAGCTATGCCGAAGATAAAAAATCGCTGGCACAACAAGTTCCGGACAACAGCGTTGCCGGTACTGAAATGTCTATTGTGGTCGCTGACGATATCAAAATGGAAGGTGCGCAGTTTAAGTTTACTATCAGCAACCCTGAATATGGTTACGGCATTGAAACTGCTGACGGACTGGTACAAACCACAGCAGGTATCGACTTAGCTATTGAAGTCACCTCACCTGCCGGTACGCGCAGCGTGTTGTTGTCATCTAAACAAGCGCTGATTTACCCGGCATTAAATCCGGATTTCTCAGACAATCCGGGTTATGTACTCAAAGACACTGTGCTGTTAAGCAACGCGTTTTACGGTGAATCAGCCAAAGGCACCTGGAAAATCCGTGTACTGGACGTGAGCGGTGCAGATTACGCATCAACGGGCGGCATTCTGGAAGTTGATGGTTATGTGAATAACACGCAACTGACTCAGGTTGATGGTGTAGCACTGCGTGTCTTTGGTCATTAAGTCGAGGAATAAACGATGAATACAAAATTATCTGCTCTGGCACTGCTGGTTATCACCATGACTCTGCCTGCAACCGCGACTGAACAAGACAAAGAGTTGCGTCAACTGAACAAACAAGCTGAACAACAACAGCCTGCAGCTAAAAAAGGCCTGCGTGGCCCTATTTATGAAGTACAGCCAGACCTTCGTTTGGTTGAAGCTGATACAGTGCAGCCTACTGAAGTGGTTGCCAGCTTTGGTGAACAAGCCATTGTGCGCAGTGTGTCGCGTATGCTGGTAAAAAGCACTGACATAGTGCCGGGCACTGTGGTGAAAAACCGCATGACAGGTGAGTTTGGTCACTATAGCGGTGTGGTCAGTGTGTTGCTTAAAGACGCATCCCAACTGGCGGAACTGCAAAAAGACTTTGATTTAACGCTGGTGCAAACAGCAGGTGATGCGCGTCTGGTGTTGTTACAAGCCAAAGCCAACACCAATCTGATGAAGCTGAAGAAAGCACTGGAAGCCTCTGCATTAGTGCAGGAAGTACAGTTAGATTTAGTAGAAAAACGTCAGGTAGCTTATTAAGCCTGCCAGACATCAAGACCGGTGAACACCGGTCGCAGCAAAAACGGCGCCTGGGCGCCGTTTTTTATTAGGTTCAAATCAACCATGAACAACTGAATGTCTGTACTTGAATTTCCGTACAGGAATTTGTGTACTTCGTAGCATGCAGTCCATGCTTTGCAAACAAAGGCCAGCAGAACCCGGCCTCTGGTTGATTAAACGCCAGCCTGTTTTTTGGCGGTTATGTATTGATCCACCACCCGCTCCAGAATGGCGATTGGCATAGCGCCGTTTTTCAGCACCACATCGTGAAAATCGGTCAGCTTAAATTCATTGCCCAGCTCTTGTTGCGCTTTTTGTCTGAGTTCCAGAATTTTTAACATACCAATTTTATAAGCACAGGCCTGGCCCGGCATCACGATATAACGCTCAATTTCAGCTTCCACATCAGAAGGTGCCATACCGGCGTTCCCTGCCATATAGGCAATGGCCTGTTCACGGGTCCAGCGTTTGTGGTGAATACCGGTATCGACCACCAGGCGGATAGCGCGGAATAACTCCGCCTGCAGCCGGCCTAAATCGCCGTAAGGGTCGTTTTCATATAAACCAAGCTCTGCCATCAGTTTTTCGGTATAAAGCGCCCAACCTTCGGAATACACGGTAAAAGGCAAAATTTTGCGAAAGGTAGGTAAACCCTGTAATTCCTGCTGAATGGCAATCTGGAAATGATGACCCGGAATGCCTTCATGCACCGCCAGAGTTTTCATACCAAATTTTGGCGTGGCGCGGATATCGTATAAGTTGGCGTAAAACACCCCAGGCCTGGAGCCGTCCATCGCAGGCGCGTTGTAATAAGCACCCGGTGCGGTTTTTTCGCTAAATTCCGGCACCCGCTGCACATCCATGCCCGCTTTCGGTTTGATGTTAAAGGCAGGTTCAAGCCGGGTGTTAATATCGGCCAGCATAGTTTTGTAATCAGCCAGAATTTGTAGCCTGGCGTCTGCGGTATCCGGATATAAAAACTGGCTGTCATCCCCCAGCGTCGTCATCATGCTGGCAACCGAATCACCACTATGGCCTTGTGCCGTCAGAATTTCTGCCATTTGCGCCTGAATACGCGCCACTTCAGCAAGGCCTATCTGATGGATTTGTTCAGGGCTTAAATCTGTGGTGGTGTGCTGTTTTAGCATATAAGCGTAATAAGCGTCCCCATCCGGTAACTTCCAGACTCCGTCATCTGTGGTGCTTTGTGCCAACAAGGCTTGTAAATAAGCACTCAGATGCTGGTAAGCCGGTTTTACCGAAAGCTTTACAGCGTCAGCCGCTTTCGCTTTCAGCTGCGCTGCTGTTGCTGTGTCAATATCACTCAGGGTGCTGATTTTATCGGCAAAATGTTTGTATAACAGCTGCTGCTCTGTTTCACCTGCAATAAAACCGTCAATTTCTGCCAGCACTTTTTCCAATACAAAACGGGGCGGGATCACGCCTTTTTCTGTGCGGATCTTTAAATCTTCCACCACTTGTAAAAATACCCGCTGGAACTGGTTTAACCGGCTGATATAGTGCTCAGCGTCCGTGAGATCCGCCAGCGGATGGCTGCTCGCCATAAACTTGGGCAAATTGCTCTGAATACCAAAAAGTTGATTCACCGGATAGCTGTGGTAGCGCCAGCGCTCACCTTCGCTGCTGTGCGCCATAAACCATTCCAGCATGTCGTAATTCAGTTTGTCAGCGTCGGACATCGCAGCACGGTCGTAACTGCGTAATGTGGCAAGGTCGTTTTTCAATTTGGCCAGCTGTAAATCACCGGCCTGCTGGCTTCTGTCATCTAATTTGGCATTGTGCGAACGTAAA
>JAYRUI010000249.1:0-5371 GCA_041919175.1 Rheinheimera sp.
GAAAACACCGCCATACCCAAGGCAGCAACAAAACCGGCTGGTGTGCAACTTACACCGCTAAACAGCAGTGTTACCTATGTAGTTGAACTCAAGTGTCACCTATGTCCCTGCACTCAGGGCGTGCAAGTCGCCATAAGCTGCCAGCTGAAAACCAAAGCATGCCGCTGGTAATTCCAGCTTGACGGCAGCCAGCCGCCTTCTTATGATCGCCGCATCTTTTTATTCAGAGACCTTCGCCTTGGACATACCCAGTTGCTTGTTTAGTTTTAACTGACTCCTGTCCGAGCCATCACGCGGCCTGACCGGGGCTGGCGTGCGTATCTTCTTCTTCGCATCACCATAAAATTCAAGCAGTAACAGGTTGTCTCTGTTGGTCCGCAATTTGGCAGGAGAACAACATGCTCAGAATATTTAACCTGCAACAACAGCGTTTACAACGGCTTGAATTACAACAACATGCCGACGTTTCTCAGGCGATCTGGCTGGATTTACAAGAGCCGGACCAACAAGAGCGGCAATTTGTCACCGACCAGTTTGGCCAGCAGTTAGCAGAGCGGCTGGAGCTGGATGATATCGAAGCCTCAGCGCGTTTTTTCGAAGATGAAGACGGTCTGCATATTCACTCATTGTTTTTCTATCAGGAAACGCTGGCAAGCACCACTACTGTTGCTTTTACCATCCGTGATGGCCGCCTTTTTACTTTGCGTGAGCGCGAGCTGCCGGTGTTTCGCTTATACCGCATGCGGGCGCGCAACCATTTGTTATCAGTGGGCAATGCCTACGAGCTGCTGCTGGATTTATTTGAAGTAAAAATTGAACAACTGGCTGACACTATTGAAGAAATTTCCTTGGCGCTTGAAGTCATCAGCCAGGTAATTCTCAAAGGCAAACAAGACGAAGCGTTTAAACACAGCTTATCGCGCTTAACTGAACTGGAAGATATGAGCTGGAAAGTACGGCTGTGTTTGATGGACACCCAGCGTGCTATTGGTTTTTTTCTGCGTAAAGCCCGCTTGCCGGTTGATCAGCTGGAGCAGGCCAGAGACGTGCTTCGCGACGTAGAATCGTTATTACCGCACAACGAGTCGTTTTCGCAAAGGGTGAACTTTTTGCTGCAATCGGCCATGGGTTTTATCAATATTGAACAAAACCGCATTATTAAAATTTTCTCGGTGGTATCGGTCATTTTCCTGCCTCCAACACTGGTTGCCAGCAGTTATGGCATGAACTTTCAATTTATGCCGGAGCTGAACTGGAAGTTTGGTTACCCGCTGGCGATAGGTTTTATGCTGCTGGCCGGCCTTGCACCTTATTTGTTTTTTAAACGCAAAGGCTGGTTGTAACCACCTTTTGTTGCTGGGACTTACAAACAAAAACCCCACCGGCAACAGTGGGGTTTTGTTTTGCTGTGAACAGCAGACTGATTTACACCAACGATGTAAAAGCTGGCGCTTAAAACTTATGTTCTAAACCAATGGCGACGTAATCGCTGTCGGCTTTATTGTCAAAATCAAAGCTGGAATACCAGGCAAATAATTTAGTGTCTTTGCCAAGTTTATAGTCGGCGCCAATGCTGTAACCATCGTGCTCTTCCAGCGTCTGGTATTGTGCTTTTAATTCATATTTATCCAATGGATAAGCCACGTTCGCCAGCCAGCCATCTTCTTTTACACCACCTGTCATGGCCTCTTGTTGTTGCACACCAGCACCCAGTTTAAAACCGGCCACTTTGGTTTGTACAAAAGCACGGCTGCTGTCATAACCGTTGATATCGTTGTCCATGGCGATTGATGCATAAATGCTGCTTTCTTTTAAACCGTCATCGCCATACATCAAGGCCACCGACTGACCGTCCTGACCTTTGGCCGAGTCTTCCATGATGTGACTGACCAGCACCGAAAAACCATTAAATGACGGGCTGATATAGGCCAGCGAATTACTCATACGGTTTTCACCCTTCCACAGGGTTTTAATATCTGCTTCGTAATCGTTAAACAAATCCATTTTACCTTGTGACAGTTTCAGCGCTGTGTCATTACGGCCGGCTTTAATGGTACCAAAGCTGCCTTTGACGCCAATAAACTGGTCACGGGCTTTAATGTTTTTTTCGTTGGCTTCATCCGATGGATCAACTTCCCATTCCAGCTGATACACCAGTGTCAGTTCGCCATCCAGCGCATAATCACCCTTTAAGCCAAAACGTGAAGCGTTGCTTTTTAATTCACTAAACGAACCTTCGCCTTCGTCAGACTGTTGGGCTGTAACGTTAATTTTCCCGTAGACGGTTAAAGGGTCAGCCTGCAGTGGTAATGACAAACCCAGGCTCATCGCCAACAACAAGGTTTTTTTAGCAAAAGTATTTTTTACGAACGAATTCTTGGCGAACATAGGTAAATCCTTCTCAGCATTGAGGAAAAAGGTTCGACAGCTTAAACCCGTTGAGTATAACTGCTTAGGTTAAAATTCAAGGGTGAAACCGGCAACAGCACGGAAATTTTCCGCTTTATCACAGTTAAGTGTCTGTTAAATGACATTTAAATGTCATTCATATGGCGTTCGGATGGCTATTTTATGGCTTTTATATGACAACAATATGACAAAGGAGCGCCGACCAGTGGCCAGCGCTGCCGTTTTTTCTGCTGTGACAGATTAATTGCCAGTGGGGGAAGGCAAAACGCGGCAACTGCCGGTGCGTTTTGCCTTATCAAAATCAATACCTGAAGCCAGTACCCGGCGCTGCGGCTTGAAGACATCCGAAGCGATGCTTTGTTCTAACCTCTCACCGGCATAACGGATTTGCGCAACATCCAACAGCGTATGGAAAGTCTGGCTGGTCAGCAGCGGCGCATCACGCCTGTCGGCAAGGCGTTGCTGCTGCGCGGCATAGTTCTTTTTAAAAGCTTCAGAGCTCCACCACAAAGCCGCCACTCGGTGATCAAACTCAGTGTTGTGGCCATGACCGCTTTTATCACAATCGCCATCAAACAGGTTTTCGCCGTGATCCGACACCAACAATAAACCACTCACTGCCTGTTGTTTTTCCAGCTGACGAATCAGGTTAAACAACACATAGTCGGTGTAAGCCACGGTATTGTCGTAAGCGTTGTTCAGTTTTTCTTTATTGGCTCTGTCGTGCATACCCAGCGCCTGACCTTTACCGGATGGCTGAAATAAATCAAAACTGTCCGGATACCGGTCGGCATAACTAAAATGGCTGCCCAGGGTATGCAGCACTATCAGCTGTTTTTGTGCACCTTTTGCTAAAACCCGCGAAAAGGCCCCCACCAGCACATCGTCGTAAAAACCTTCTTTTTTATAACCCACAGGGTTTAAATACTGCACTTCGTCCGCTTCGCTGGCATGCAGCGCCACAGAGCTGTCGTGAACGCCAAGTGGGCTTTGGGTAGATAACCAGGCCGTGGCAAAACCTGCTTCTTTAAAAGCCGCCACTAACGAGGTTTCGCGGGAAAAATAACTGTGATCCTGCGCTGATTTGCGCGAAATAATCACCGGCACCGACATCCGGGTCCAGGCCCAGGGGCTGACCATATTGCTAAAACTGACCACATCCCCTAAACCGGCCAACCTTGGCGTGGTGGCGCGAGGATAACCGTTGAGCTGCAACCGGTCCGGCCTTAAAGTTTCGCCAATCACCAGCACATAAATTTGCCGTGCTTCGCTGGTGACGCTCTGGCTGGCGCCAAAACGAAAATCGCCAACAGTTGCGGCAACTTCAGCCAAAGCAGCACGCTGCAAACGGAATTCGTTGGCTGCCAGCAATAAATTCAGCGGGTAACTCTGGTGGTATAAATTATGGGTATTGGGCAAAGGCCGTTGTGCCAACGCCGTTTCTGTGGCGTTACGGCCTTGTTTCACCGGAAATTGTTCGCGGTAAAGCAATTCCTGCTGATAGAGCCAGCCACATAAGACCAGGGTTGCCAGCCATACCAGCGGCCGGCCAAAACGCGGCCATTGAATGTTCTGCACTTTAAATACCGCGCTGCAAAAAGCCAGCAACAGCAACACCAGCATAATGGCCGGTAATATAAGCCAGCCAAGACCGGACAAATAACCGGCCGCTTCCGCCAAATCGGTTTCGGCAATAATGGCCATGGCATGGGCGTCTGTCACTTTCTGATAAGTCGACAGATAAAACAGCTCCTGCGGCGCCAGTAACGCAAAAGGCAACCACAACCAGATACTGCTGGCGAGGTTTTTACTGAACGACAACAACAGCAGCAGCAATAATAACGCCGGCAACAGACCATGCTGCAGCCATAACAACGGATTTTTTCCGGGTAATACATACAGCTGGGGTGACAAACACAACAGCAGCAATAAACCAAACAACAATGGCATAGTCCACTGATGCTTTAACAATAATTTCATAGGCTCTTCTGGCAATTTTGAGTGACAAATAACAACGGATACCGGGCCATAGCTTTTGCTGTTTTGGCCTTTCTGCAGCGTTTTTCCTGCATCTTTTCTATAAAACAAGGCGGTTCGAAAGTTGCTTTAGTTGTAATTTCAGATCCTTACCGCTTTGAACTGCCACAACATCAGCAAATACCTGCTTTGGCGTAGCATATTTCTGCGAAGCTGCACTGGTATTCTGTCATATTTTTATAGTATGGTGCTCCGGTATCTTCAAAAAGGCCGGTACTTCATCTGGCGTGCTGTCACGCAATCCGCTGTATACCAGGCCACTGACATTATCTAAGGAACTATCATGCTTGCTAAACCAGTACCACTGAGCAACGAACACCACAAAGACCTGAAAGTAATCCCAAAATTCTCGTTAGAAGCAGTAAATGGCCGTCACCTGGCGCCTTTAATGCTGCAGGAATTTGTGGCTGCCGCGCCATTTTTCCCGATTTTCTTTTTAAAAGCGCAAGAAGGTGAAGGTTATAACGCGGTTGCGGTGTATGGTTTAAAAGAAGGTCAGAACCTGTTTGTTGAAAACGACAGCTACACAGGTGGTTACCTGCCGGCTTCTATCCGCACTTATCCGTTTACGCTGGCGCAGTCTGGTGATGATCAGCTGGTGTTATGTGTGAATGAAGAAGCCGACAACGTCAGCCGTACTGAAGGCCAGCCACTGTTTAACGAAGACGGCAGCAATGGCGAGTTCTTCGACGGCATCAACAAGTTTTTCCGTGAATATATCGACGCCAACACTGTCAGCCGCAACATTGTGAATCAAATTGCTGAGATGGGTCTGTTTAAAGCAGATGGCCTGCAATTCACTGATTTAGCTGGCAAAGAACACCGTTTAAATGGCTTTTTTGTGATTGACCGCGAAAAATTTGAAGCGCTGTCAGACGAGCAATTTTTATCTTTACGTAAATTTGGTGTACTGCCAGCCATTTAC
>JAYRUI010000250.1:0-5370 GCA_041919175.1 Rheinheimera sp.
TGACTTCCGGGCTCATTATCTTTGCCAGAAGCGCTGCAGTCGCTGCTGAATTGTCGGCGTTGTTCACAACGCAGAACATTCAGAAATATTATCTGGCGCTCAGCACAGGTAAAAACAATAAAAAACAAGGCTGGGTGAAAGGAGATATGGCGCCGGCGCGGCGTGGTGCTTATAAACTCCTGAGCAGTCATAATAATCCGGCTGTGAGCTACTTTATTTCGGCAGGTTTTGCCAATGAACAACAGGCGTTGCCCGCCAGATTAAGGTTGTATTTAATTAAACCTTTTACCGGTAAAACCCATCAGATCCGGGTGGCACTTAAATCGGTTTCTGCGCCCATTTTAGGGGACGAGCTGTATCAGGCAGACCCTTCAGACCGGGTTTATCTGCATGCTTATGCCCTTTGTTTTCACTATAAAAATCAAGACTGGCGTTTTGTTTTTGCGCCGGACTTTGGCCAGTATTTTTTAACTTCAGCTGTGCAACAGCAGCTACAAAACAACTGGTCAGAGCCCTGGTTGCTGGAGTGGCCGCTTTATCAGAAACCAAAGATGCAGCACAAGCCGGCTTAGGTGGCTGAACCACAAAATTTTTAACGACCCGATGTTGCAGCAAAGTTGCTGCGCTTTGATGGTAAAAGTGATTTGTTACGCGCTGTTTAAGCGCAAATTTCAGGTGTAAAACACAACAAATGTCAGATTATTTATTACGTTTTGCCGGCATTGGCCGCTTGTATGGCGTAGCAGCGCTGGAGGCATTTGCCAAAGCCCATGTCTGTGTGGTGGGTATCGGTGGCGTCGGCAGCTGGGCCGCAGAAGCGCTGGCGCGCTCTGGTATTGGCGAAATTACGCTGATTGATTTGGATGATATTTGCATCAGCAACGTTAACCGCCAGCTGCATGCGTTAACAGACACTATTGGTCAGGATAAAGTCGCGGTGATGGCAGAGCGCATTTTGCAAATTAACCCGGCTTGTGTGGTGCATCAGGTGACGGACTTTATCGCCGCCGACAACATGTTTGAACTCATGCAGCCTGATTTTAGTTATGTCATTGATGCTATTGACGCCATTAAAGCCAAAACTGCGCTCATCGCCCATTGTAAACGCAATAAAATTCCGCTGGTGACTATAGGTGGTGCTGGTGGCCAGACTGATCCAACCCAAATTCAGCTGGCAGATTTAACCCAGACCATCAACGACCCTTTGCTTGCCAAAGTGCGCAATAACCTGCGCCGTGACTACAACTACAGCCGCAACGTAAAACGGCGTTTTGGCATTGATGCGGTGTACTCCACAGAACAGCTGAGTTATCCGGCAGCGGATGGCACTGTTTGTCTGGCCAAACCTGAAGTGACGGATGAACAACCAACAGCCATGCGGCTCGATTGCAGTGGCGGTTTTGGTGCTGTCACTGTGGTAACCGCCAGTTTTGCATTTGTGGCAGTGTCCAGAGTGCTGAGAAAGCTGGCCGATAAAGCGAATCAGGCGGCAAAAGAAGCTGCTTCGGCAGCCAAAGCCCAACAGTGAAACCTGAGAAAGGTTAACCGTCAAATATGAAACAATAGCAGGGCACATTCTGACACCGTGCCGCTGCTTTTGCTGTTTGGGTTTAGTCCGCCGCCTTGATTTGACTTGCCATTTTATCAAGTACAGCCTGTAAACCATTTTGTCTGGATGGGCTGATGTTCTGATAAAGTCCAAGTGGCTTGAGCAAAGCCGTGAAATCCAGTTGCGCTAAGTCGTTGTTGGACAATCCATTTAACTGGCAAATGGCCAGCGCAACCAAACCTTTTACCACCCGGGCTTCACTGTCAAAGGCCCAATAGTGTTTTTGCTCTGTGCTCACGTATTGATGTAACAACCAGGCTTTGCTGTCACAGCCGGCAATTAAAAACTCGTCACGTTGAAGATCGCTGCTAAAAACCGGCAGTTGTTTACCCAGATGCATCAAAATACGGTATTTGTTTTGCCAGTCGCTGCTTGCAGCAATGGCGGGCAGTTCCTGCGCTGCAATGGCGGTGTAGGGCGCTTTACTTTGCAAAATAAGCTCATGGGCAGTCATTGTAATAACTCCACTGTTTGCTCAAGTGCCTGCAGCGTGCGCTGAATGTCCTGGCTGTTGTTGTAGGCTGCCAGTGATAAACGTACCGCGCCGGGCAGTTGCAGCGCCTGAAAAAGCGGCATAGCGCAGTGAGTACCGGCACGCACCGCAATTTTTTGCTCATTTAAAAGTGCGGCGACATCTGTTGGATGTTCACCTTTGATATTCAAAGCCAGAATACCGGCGTTATGCTGCTGTGATGACAACAGTTCCAGGCCTTTGATGGTCAGACAGCCCTGATAGAGCTCGGTAAAAAGTTGTTGTTTGTGTGCGGCAAGCGCTGCGCAATCAAAGTTGTTTAACCAGCACATCGCAGCTGCAAGGCCAATAGCACCGGCAATATTGGGTGTGCCGGCTTCCAGGCGGTAGGGCAGCTGGTTCAGTGTGGTGCCGGCGAAACTCACGCTTTTAATCATTTCACCGCCAAAACACAAAGGTTTGAGCCTCTCTAACAGTTCATAACGACCATACAACACGCCAATGCCGGTGGGTCCATAGAGTTTATGGCCGGAAAACACATAAAAGTCGGCACCAAGCTGCTGTACATCGGGTCTTGCCAGCACAACACCCTGAGCACCATCGACCACTGTGATAGCACCAGCGGCTTTGGCGAGGGTGATGATTTTATCAAGGGGTTGTATCGAGCCGAGTACATTAGATACTTCAGCCACAGCAACCACTTTAGGTTTTAATTCAAGCAGTTGTTGATAAGCCGCCATATCAAGCTGACGGACGGCGGTCAGCGGCACTACGTCAATCAACACGCCGTGCTGCTGACAATAAAACTGCCAGGGCACGATATTGGCGTGATGTTCAAGCGCGGTGAGCAAAATACGGTCGCCAGGTTTTAATATTGTGCCCATCAGACCGGACGCCAGTAGATTTAGCGCTTGGGTGGCACCGCTGGTCCAGATAATTTCTTCCCGTATTTTGGCATTCAGCGCTTTAGCAATCTGGTCGCGGGCTTGTTCAAACAGTGAGGTTGCCTGCTGGCTTAATTGGTGGGCGCCTCTATGTACATTACTGTTATCTCTTTGATAAAAAGCCAGTTCTGCGTTAATCACAGCGGCCGGTTTATGCATAGTGGCGGCACTATCGAGATAAACCCAATCCGGTTGTTGTTGGAAAAAAGCAAATTCGGCGCGAAAGGCCTCAACATCAAAACTCAAAACACACCCGGCAGGTACAAAAAATAAAGCCGGATTTTGCACTTTTTTGCCAAAGGCGGCAAGTTGAGTGATGTCGCTCCGACAAATTTGCCGCTTTAAGAGGGGGACGAAAAATACAGCGATAAAAAAAGCGCCCGCAGGCGCTTTTTTCGTTACCCAAGACTTAACGCTTAGTGATATCCATAAAATCGCGGGCGGTATAACCGGTATACAGCTGACGCGGACGGCCAATTTTGTGGCCTTTGTCTGACAACATTTCGTCCCAGTGAGAGATCCAGCCTACAGTGCGGCTCATCGCAAAAATAACGGTGAACATGCTGGTTGGAATACCAATGGCTTTTAAAATAATGCCTGAGTAGAAATCCACGTTCGGGTACAGTTTCTTCTCGATGAAGTATGGGTCTGACAGCGCGATACGCTCCAGCTCCATCGCCACATCCAGCAGTGGATCTTTGATATTCAGTTCTTTTAACACTTCATGGCAGGTTTCGCGCATGACTTTGGCACGTGGGTCAAAGTTTTTATAAACGCGGTGACCAAAACCCATCAGGCGGAAAGAGTCATTTTTATCTTTAGCGCGGGCAACAAATTCAGGAATGCGGTCTACTGAACCAATTTCCTGCAGCATCACTAAACAGGCTTCGTTGGCGCCGCCGTGGGCCGGGCCCCATAAAGAAGCGATACCAGCGGCAATACAGGCATAAGGGTTCGCGCCTGAAGAACCTGCTAAGCGTACTGTTGAGGTTGACGCATTTTGCTCGTGGTCCGCGTGCAGCATAAAAATGCGGTCCATGGCTTTTGCAACAATAGGGCTGACTTTGTAGTCTTCAGCCGGCACAGAAAACATCATATGCAGGAAGTTTTCGGCGTAGCTTAATTCGTTGCGTGGATACACAAATGGCTGACCAATAGTGTACTTGTAGGCCATAGCAGCGATAGTTGGCAGCTTGGCAATTAAACGGTGGGCAGAACGTTTACGCTGCTCAGGGTCATTCACATTTAAGTCTGAGTGGTAAAAAGACGACATAGCGCCAACCACACCACATAACATCGCCATTGGGTGTGCATCTACACGGAAACCCTGGAAGAATGACGCCAGTTTTTCATGCACCATGGTATGACGGGTAATCACGTGGGTGAAGTTGTCATACTGAGCTTTGGTTGGCAATTCGCCTTCCAATAACAAATAACAGGTTTCCAGATAGTCTGACTTCACAGCCAACTGCTCAATCGGGTAACCACGGTGCAATAACACGCCGTTGTCGCCGTCGATATAAGTGATTTTTGATTCACAAGAGCCGGTTGACATAAAGCCCGGATCAAAAGTGAAGTAACCATGCTGACCCAAGGCGCGAACATCGATTACATCTGTGCCTGCCGTGCCCGAGTAAATTGGCAGTTCGATAGGCGCCAGGCCTTCGATATGCACGACAGCTTTTTTATCTGCCATTGGATTTCTCCTGTGTTGTTATTGGTTTAACCGGTAGGAATTCTTATTCTACCCGCAACTGGACCCTAAAAGTCAATTTTAATGCTTAAGTGGATAATAAGTATTCGACTCTAGTCGTATTGTCTCAAACCGTAAATCAGTTACCGTGTCAACAATGGATTTTATTCAACAAAATTAAACATAAATTGTAATCCACACTTGTGAAATATATACTGTTGCGGGTTCTAAATCAGTTCACTGACCGATAGATAAAAAATTGGGCTGAACCACTCCGCGCTGTAGCCTGTATATCCATTGGGTGTTGACTGTTTATGCAGCAACGTATAATGACAACAAAGCTCAGAATAGGGCGTCGATAGGCAAGAAACTGTGAAAAAGCAAAGACCTGTAAATCTTGATCTCACCACTATATCCATGCCGGTAACGGCAACTGCATCTATCCTGCATCGTGTAACCGGCGTCGCAATGTTTTTCGCGCTGATTTTCGTGATTTGGGCCTGGGCAGTATCCCTGTCTTCTGCCGAAGGTTTTGCACTGGTGAAAGAAGTGATGACTTCTTTTGTCGCCAAGTTCATTGCCTGGGGTACCATCACTGTGCTGATTTATCACCTGGTCGGCGGCGTACGCCACCTGATCATGGATATGGGCC
>JAYRUI010000251.1:0-5369 GCA_041919175.1 Rheinheimera sp.
CTAAACCCGGCTTGGTTTTGTACCCTATACCCCGCACTTTTTGCACAGTGTCACCAACCCGCACAGTCTGGGCCGCTGTTAAGCCACCTTGCGGGAAACGCACAGGCTCAACATTTTGTTTTTGGTTATCATCGTCAATCACAATTTCATGCAGCTGTTGTTGTTGTTCAAAAGCGGCTGCAGCTTTGCCTGGTTGGTTAATCTCGGTGGCGACAAACAACCTTTTATCTGCCAATAACAGCTCGCCATAACGCGCCAGACCATAACTGTCGTTCACCACCAGCTGTTGTGGCAGCGTGACATAATGGCCCTCTAAACTTTCCCAGTCTGACAGTTGCTTCACCGGCAGTGTGACTGTGCTTTGGCGCACCGGCTGATTTTCGGCACAAATAACACTGTGGCTGATATTGGTTAAAGCCGTCATTTGTTGCAATTCACGTATTGTGCCGGTCAGCTCCAGGTGCTGGCCTTGCCGGTAAATACCGGCCAGCTCTTTGTCGGCAATTAAAATGGCTTCGGCTGTTTGTGGATTGTTGTTTGGCAACACACTTTGCAGCAGCAACATCGGCTGTTTGCTGTTTTTATATAAGGTGCCAATCACCACGCCTTGTGTGGTCATGGTTTTGCCAAGCAAAGGGCTTTGGGCTTCGGTACCCTGAATGTCGGCAATAGAGGTGAATTCTTTACTGCATTTGGCAGCAAGCGGCAGCGACAACAAAGAACAACTCAGTGGCAATAGCACCAGAGCAGCAGTAGAAAACTTCATCGGAATGTCCTGACAGAAAAAGCGCTTGAGGCGCGATAGCGGCTTAGCTTAATCAAGTTAGGCTGACAAACAAAGGGGCTTGGCATAAAGCGCGGGATTTTAACGATAAAAAAGGCAGCCAACGGCTGCCTTTTGCTTTTGAAGTGATAACAAACAATTATTTTTGCTGTTCGCGGCTGATAGCTCTGTAACCAATGTCACGACGGCTGAATACACCTTCCCACTGAATTTGATCAACCAGCTGATAAGCGGCTTGTTGTGCAGCTGTCACATTGGCACCCAAAGCAGTGGCACATAATACCCGGCCACCGGCGGTCAGTACCTTGCCATCCTGCAGTTTGGTACCGGCATGAAACACTTTGGCTTCACGGCTGTCTGCTTGCGGTAAACCACTGATCACATCCCCTTTACGGTAATCATCAGGGTAACCACCGGCAGCCAGCACTACGCCAACTGCAGCGCGGCTGTCAAAGGCAATCTCAGTTTGATCGAGCTTGCCTTCCACAGCGTTTTGGCACAGCTCCACTAAATCAGACTGCAAGCGCATCATAATGGGCTGAGTTTCCGGGTCGCCAAAACGGCAGTTAAATTCCAGCACTTTACAGGTGCCGTTTGGCGCTACCATCAGGCCGGCATATAAAAAGCCGGTATACACAGTGCCTTCTGCCGCCATGCCATTCACTGTTGGGTAAATGACGTTTTGCATCACCCAGTCGTGTACGGCAGGAGTCACCACAGGTGCCGGTGAATAAGCACCCATACCCCCGGTATTCGGGCCTTTGTCGCCGTCGTCGCGGGCTTTGTGATCCTGACTGGATGCAAAAGCCAGAGCGTTTTTACCGTCCACCATCACAATAAAAGACGCTTCTTCACCAACCAGAAACTCTTCAATCACCACGCGGCTGCCCGCGTCACCAAATTTATTGCCGGACAACATATCTTCAATGGCCGCAAAAGCTTCAGCTTCGGTCTGAGCAATAATCACCCCTTTACCAGCCGCTAAACCATCAGCCTTAATGACGATTGGCGTGCCTTGTTCTGCCACATAAGCTTTGGCATCGGAAATATCGCTGAAAGTGCCGTAACCGGCGGTTGGGATCTGATGACGGGCTAAAAAGTCTTTGGCAAATGCCTTGGAACTTTCCAGCTGTGCTGCCGCCCGGGTTGGGCCAAAAATAGCCAGACCCGCAGCGCGGAAGCTATCCACTACACCACGGGCCAGCGGTGCCTCAGGGCCAACAATGGTCAGGTCAATCTGTTCGGCTTTGGCAAATGCTAATAAAGCCGGTACATCGTCAGCTGCAACAGCTACATTTTTCAGATTGTTCTCAAGCGCAGTACCGGCATTGCCTGGCGCTACAAAGACCTGACTGACTTTTGGCGATTGGGCTGCTTTCCACGCCAGTGCGTGTTCGCGGCCACCGCCGCCTATCACTAAAACTTTCATCAATACGTCCACTTCGTTGGCTTAAGGTTTTGGGAATTATTCTGCTTTTGGTTTACGGAACTTCAGCGTCATCCGGTCGCTTTCGCCAATGGCGATATATTTGGCTTTATCCTGCTCTTTCAGTGCCAGCACTGGCGGTAAAGTCCAGACACCTTTTGGATGATCCGCAGTGTCTTTTGGATTGGCATTGACTTCACTGGTGCCATCGAGCACAAAACCGGCTTGTTCTGCCACTTTGACCACCATGCTTTGTGGCATATAACCAGACTCAGTCCAGTCAGTTTTTAATTTGCTTTCCGGTAAACGGTGTTCCACCACACCTAACACTCCACCTGGTTTTAATGCAGCATGAAAAGTTTTAAAGGCAGTCAGCAGGCTGGCTTCGCCTTTATCTTTTTCATACCAGTTGTGCAGGTTGCGGAAAGTTAAAACCACATCGGCAGAACCGGCCGGGGCGACTTCATACATTTTATCCGGCGCAAAACCTGTGACTGTCACAGCTTTGTAGACAGGGTCTGATGCCAGTTTTTCCAGATAAGCAGCCCGGCTTCTTTTGGCGTAATCGGAAGTGGCATCGGCTGGCTGATGCGCGGCGTAATATTTGCCCTTTTCTTTTAATAAGGGGGCCAGAATTTCAGTGTACCAGCCGCCGCCTGGGGAAATTTCCACCACAGTGCTGTCGGCTTTCACATCAAAAAAGCTCAGCGTTTCGTAAGGGTGGCGATGCACATCACGCGCTTTGTTCACTGCGCTGCGTGCCGGATGATTAATGGCTTCTCTGAGAGGGTTAGTGGCGGCGTAACTTGGTAAGGTATTGATAGTGGTAGCAAATAAACCTGCGAATACAACGAACTTGGTCAAAGCTTTCATGCGATCGATCCTTGTTATGTTGAGGAGGCGCTAGTTTAGCAAAGCTGAACCAGCTTTGCAGTGGCAAATGGACAAATTCACCTTTTGCCTCGGTCAGTGAAAATTATTCGGTTTTAGATGTCTACACTTCCGAATTTTGCGCGCAGTTGTAAAATCCTTATGCTAAAATGCCGCTCTTTTTTCAGGCGCTATGCTTTTTCCGGGAATTTTCATTTTATGCTCGATCAAATCCGCATTGTTCTGGTTGGAACCTCACACACCGGCAATATCGGCTCTGTCGCCCGGGCGATGAAAACCATGGGCTTAAGCCAGTTATGGCTGGTATCCCCCAAAGAATTGCCCGATGGTCAGGCTTATGCCTTATCGGCCGGTGCCAGCGAAGTGTTGGCCAATGCCAAAGTGGTAAATACGCTCGAAGAAGCCATCAGCGATTGTGGCCTCATTGTGGGCGCCAGTGCCCGTTCCCGTACTTTATCCTGGCCTATGCTGGAGCCGCGTGAATGTGGTGAAAAAGCAGTGCAGGAAGCCACGCAAAAACCAGTGGCACTGGTTTTTGGCCGCGAAAACAATGGCCTGACCAACGAAGAGTTACAGCTGTGTAATTTCCATGTCTGTATCCCGGCCAACCCTGAATACAGCTCGCTGAACCTGGCGATGGCAGTGCAAATTGTCGCTTATGAAGTTCGGGTTGCCGCACTTGCCGCCAAACCTGTGGCTGTAGAAGCCGATGACACCCTGTATCCTACCTCAGAGCAGATGGAACGGTTTTTTGTCCATCTGGAAGAAACCCTCAACGACACCGGTTTTATTATCAAACAACACCCTGGCGTGGTGATGACCAAACTCAAACGTTTATTTACCAGAGCCAGACCGGAAGAAGCAGAGCTGAATATTCTGCGTGGCATTTTAACTTCGATGCAGCGTAAGCAAAAACAACAGAGCCAAAGCGAATAAGCCAAAGCGGCAAAGGACAGTTCCATGTTTGCAGGTATCAAAGAAGACATAAAAAGTGTATTTGACCGGGACCCGGCGGCGCGTAGCTTTTTTGAAGTGCTGACCAATTATCCAGGGTTGCATGCCATCTGGTGGCACCGGATGAACCACAAACTCTGGCAGGCCGGCTGGAAATGGCTGGCGCGGTTTTTAAGCACCATTGCCCGTTGGCTCACAGGGGTAGAAATTCACCCTGGTGCCAGAATTGGCCGGCGTTTTTTTATCGACCATGGCATGGGCGTTGTGATTGGCGAAACCGCCGAAATTGGTGATGACGTGACTTTGTACCATGGTGTGACTTTAGGCGGTACCAGCTGGAACCCGGGTAAACGCCACCCCACTTTAGGTAACAATGTGGTGATAGGCGCCGGCGCAAAGGTGTTAGGTCCCTTGTATGTCGGTGAAAACGCCCGTATTGGTTCCAACGCTGTAGTGGTGAAAGACGTACCATCTGGCGCTACTGTGGTGGGAATTCCGGGTCGTGTTGTCGCCAAGCAGGACTCAGCGGTGTCAGAACAGCGGCAGAATCTGGCGAAAAAGTTTGGTTTTGACGCTTATGCGGTGGCCAGCGATAACCCGGATCCGGTGGCCAATGCCATAGGTCGCATGCTGGATCATATCCATTGCCTCGACAACAAAGTGGCGGAACTGTGTAAGAGTGTCAACGACTTAGGTGGTAATGTTTGTGACGCTGTACCCAGCATGGATATTGGTGATGAAGCCTTTTTAGCGGCTGAACGTGAAGCAGCGCAGCAGCGCAAAAAAGCCCATGAAGAGTTTGACCCAACGATTTAAAAGTAGCTGAGACCCAATCACATGGCTGCCTGTGTGGTTGGCGCGAAGCCGCAGAGTCAACAGCCTTGCGGCTTCAGGGATGAAGGAAATAATAGTTGACTGTTTTAGTAGGTTTTATACTTGACTAAATCAGTCAGGAATGTACAATTTGCGCCATTCTCAGGTCGAAGCTAATGGGGTCAGGATGAGGTTAACATCGAAAGGGCGTTATGCCGTGACTGCAATGCTGGATGTGGCATTACACACCAGTTCAGGTCCGGTGCCGCTGGCAGATATTTCTGCCCGGCAGGAAATTTCGTTGTCTTATCTTGAACAATTGTTCGCCCGCTTACGTAAACAAGGTTTAGTCAGCAGCGTGCGTGGCCCCGGTGGTGGTTATCAGCTGGGTAAACCGGCCGCTGAAATTTCAGTGTCTGAAGTGATCAGCGCCGTAGATGAGTCGGTTGACGCCACCCGTTGTCAGGGTAAAGCGGACGGACAGGGCGGGGCAAAAAGCTT
>JAYRUI010000252.1:0-5327 GCA_041919175.1 Rheinheimera sp.
GGCCGGTGGCGAATTTGCTTTGTTGTTTGTATTTACCGCTTTTGTCTATTGGATCATTCAGGATTTTGGCACTGCCACTCAGGCAGCCTTTGGCATTGGCAACCGCATTGTGGCAGCTATGGCCATGCCAGCCATGGCTATTTCCTTTGCGCTGCCTGCTATTGTTGGCCAGAACTTTGGCGCCGGCCAAACATTGCGGGTTAAACAAAGCTTTTGGGTCGCCATGTGGCAAATGGCCTGGGTGATGGCACTGCTGTTTATCCTCTGCCAGCTGCTGGCTCATCCACTGATGGCGTTTTTTAGTGATGATCCGCAGGTGCTGGCAGAAGGCGAACTTTTTATGCGCATCATCAGCCTCAATTGCCTCAGCATAGTGCTGGTTTTCAGTTGCTCCGGCATTTTTCAGGGGCTGGGGAACACCTGGCCATCGCTTGCCAGCTCAGCACTGCGGATTTTTGCTTTTATACTGCCGGTGCTCTGGTTGGCTGAGCGCAGTGATTTTTCACCCGCTATGGTCTGGTATTGTTCAGCCGCCAGCGTGTTATTGCAGGGGCTTTGCAGTTGTTATTTGCTGCGCGGACAAATGCGACGTAAATTACAGCCACAGGTGGCGGCACTCTGAGCCACACAAATTCCGGCAGGACAACCTATGCGCAAAACCACAAACCTTGTCAGTCGTAAGCTGTCTTGCCTCAGAAATACCAGACTGCTCATAGTGAAGTGGTGCTGTATTGCTTTTACCGTTGTGGCACTGCCGCTATGGGCTGATACCTCACCCTCACAAACTGTTACCACACTAACAGCCGGTGAATACCAGCGTGAGGTGTACAACCAGCGTGAATATCTGCTTTATGTACCCAAATCGTTACCGGCGGGCCAGACTGTGCCTTTAGTGTTGTTTTTTCATGGCGGTGGCGGCCATATGGCGCACGCGGCAAAAGCCTATGGCTGGCGTGAAACCGCTGAGCGTGAAGCTTTTGTGGTGGCTTTTCCTAACGGCTACAGCCGCTTTCCCGGCGGTCGTTTTGCCAGCTGGAATGCCGGCGCCTGCTGCGGGGATGCACGGGATAAACAGATTGACGACATCGCATTTGTTAAAGCGATGATTGCCGATATTCAGCGGCAGCTGCCCATCAACCCACAACGGATTTTTGCCACAGGCATGTCCAACGGCGGTATGTTGGCGCACCGGCTGGCGTGTGACATGGCCGGCACTTTTCGGGCTATTGCCGCTGTAGCCGGCACCGACAATACCTTGTCCTGCCAACCGGCACGGCCTGTTTCCGTCATGCATATTCACGCGCTGGACGACACTCATGTGTTATTTGCAGGCGGCGCCGGCAAAGACGCTTTTCGCGATCCCAACAAAATCACTGAATTTACCTCTGTGCCTGACACAATCAAAGGCTGGCAACAAAGGCTGCAACTGCAAGGCACACCAGAAAGAGTGCTGAACTGGCCCGGAGTTTATGCGGATTTATGGCATAGTGACGACGGCCGTACTCAGCTCAAATTGCTGGTGACCAGCACCGGTGGCCATTCCTGGTCGGGCGGCAAAGCGCAGCGTGGCAAAACACCATCCAAAGCTATTGATGCCAACACCTTGATTTGGCAGTTTTTTAACTCGCAGTTGCCCTAAAGTTACAGCAGCAGCATCACTTCAGGACTGGTGCCGTCGCTCTGGCGGCATCAGACTGTTTTTGACCAAATCCGCCATTGCCCCTAAGATAAGCCTCTTTTGAATGTTCAGCGGACTCACCATGAAAATTGCTTTAATTATCTTTGTATTAGCTTGTGTTGTTTATTATTTTTACAACAGCGCCAATAACGGCAAAACTGCAGCGCTGAACGTGGAGCAAGGTTCGGCCTTTCTGGCTGAAAACGGCAAAAAGGAAGGTGTGAAAACCACCGCCAGCGGCCTGCAATATCTGGTATTGCAACAAGGCAATGGCGACAAACACCCAACAGCGACCAACACAGTCAAAGTGCATTATCACGGCACTTTAATTAACGGCACCGTATTTGACTCTTCGGTAGAACGGGGCGAAACCATTAGTTTTCCGCTGAACCGCGTGATCCCTGGCTGGACTGAAGGGGTGCAGCTGATGAAAGTGGGTGACAAATTCCGCTTTTTTATCCCATCGAATCTGGCTTATGGCAACCGCAATGCCGGTAAAATTCCGCCAGGCTCGACACTGATTTTTGACGTTGAGCTTTTTGCCATCGAAGGCTAAGCCTGCAACCATAGCCCTAAGGCCGGTGCAAAGCCGGCCTTTTCGTGGCAACAACAGCAATAAAGTTGCCTTGATTGCAATTTTTTCCATTTTTTAGAACAAAGAATCGGGTTATTTTTTCTTTTGAATACAACTCCTTTGTTCCGTACTTCGCCAAAAGCGCAGCAGAAAAACGCTGTTGTGGGTTGACCAACAGCGCATATCAGGCTAAAAAGCCCGCTCCGGTAAAGCCGTGAAGCCTGGCCGCTTTGCCCCTCTCTCTGACGGAGTCGTCTGCATGTATGAAGCCTTACTTGCTATCTGGCAACAGGATTATCAACAGTTAGTCACCCATGGTGCTATTGGCATGGTGGTGTTATGTCTGGCGCTGATTTTATTTCTGGAATCTGCTTTTGTATTTTTGCCGTTACCCGGCGACAGCCTGGTGCTGCTGAGCGGCGGTTTAGTTGCATCCGGCGTGATAGGTTATGAAGTAACTTTGTTGTATTTGCCGCTGGCTGCCGGTTTAGGTAGTTTACTGGCGTATTGGCAGGGTTATGCACTGGCGCACACCCGTTTTATGCATCATATCGAACGTATGGTTCCGCAAGGTAGCTTGCCGAGAGCTCATGATCTTCTTGAAAAACATGGTTTTATGGCGATGTTCTCATCCCGTTTTGTGCCTTTTGTGCGGGTATTAACCCCCATGTTAATGGGCATGACCGATATGAAACTGCCCAAAGTAGCATTGGTGAGTTTTATCAGTGCTTTCTGCTGGACTTTTACTTTAAGCCTGCTGAGTGCCACCCTGATGCAAATGCCTCAGCTGGAGCAATATCACCATGTGCTGACCAAAGCCTTGCTGATGATTTCCGCTGTGCTTTTTGTACTGGCCATTATTGCCATTTTGTACCGCTGGTATCGCCGCCCAAAAGCCGATTAAGGCGGAAGATACGGGGCAGGAATAAAACACCTGGTGATAACACCCAGCTGCGACTGCGCCGGGTGCCTAAGCCTGCTTACCCACAGCAATATATATCACAGCTTATCCATACAACATCTGCGGCCACACCAAGAAAAGTAAGCCGCTGGCATGCAGCCTTTCTCAATCGCCTCATGTCTTGATATTTTTACCACGGGCATTGGCTTTTAACTGAAAGGCTCACCATACTTCCGAAATCATGCGCAATCAGACGGACAACCAGATTGCCAATCCCGATGTGCAGGCAGGCCAGTTTATTTGCAGTGAGCGCCATGACCAACAACAGTCAAAAAACCCCACAACATCAACCTGAATATATCTTTGATTTAAAAGTGAGTTGCTGATGAAAGGCATTATTTTTAATGTACTCGAAGACATGATAGTGCAGCAATGTGGCATGCAGGTTTGGAACGAACTGCTGGAAAAACATGCGCCGGAAAACCGGGTCTATGTATCGGCCAAAAGTTACGCCGATACCGAACTGGTCAGCATGGTACAAGACGTTGCCACACGACTGCAGCTGCCACCACAAGAAGTCGTCAAAGCCTTTGGCATCTTCTTGTTTCAGGGACTGGCAACCCGCCATCAAAATGTTGTGCAGCGTTTTACTGACTTCACTGCGCTGGTGCTGGGTATTCACCATGTTATTCACGTTGAAGTTAATAAGTTATACCAAGACCCCAATTTACCTACCATTGCAGCGCGGGTGCTAAGCCAGCGCCAAATCGAAGTACGTTATCAATCGCCCCGTAAATTATGTTATTGCGCTGAAGGGCTGTTATTCGGCGCAGCACAACATTTTAACCGGCATATCAGTATTTCACACGATGTATGTATGCATCAGGGCGCCGACCACTGCATGCTTATCATCGAGCTCGCTGATGAGTGACCAGCACAACCCCTATTACCACGCTTATCTTCGAGAGAAGCGTGCCAGGAATGAAATCGAACAGTTGCTGGAAGACAGCACCAGGCAGCTATACGAGAAAAATTTGTTGCTACAGCAACAGATAGAACAAATCCAACAGCAGCAGCAATCGGTCATTCAACAAGAAAAGTTAGCCACGTTAGGCACCCTGGCTGCGGGGGTTGCTCACGAGGTGAACAATCCACTGGGTTTTATTGTCAGCAATCTTGAAACACTCAACAACTACAGCCAGATTTTATTGCGTGCTTTAGAAAGCAATGAAACAACGCTGCTCAACCAACAACACCTGCAACTGATCCAGGCTGATTTACCTGATTTGTTCGTTGAAACACGTCAGGGTTTGTTTCGTATCAAAGAGATAGTCAACAGCCTACTATTTTTTGCCAGGACAGACACCAACAGCGTATCGGAAATTCAGCTGCAACAGGCGCTCGAGCTGAGCGTGAAGTTGCTGCAACCTATGCTGCATCAGGTTGAGTTAACACTTGATTACACACCGGTCCCCAGCGTTAGTTTTGTATCAAATGAACTTAATCAGGTACTGCTGAATGTGTTGATCAATGCAGTACAAGCCTGTGAAGCCGTGACCACACGCAAGGCGAAAATCACGATCCGACTGTTCCAGGCTGAGCATCATGTTCAGCTGCTGATTTCAGATAATGGCTGCGGCATGTCACTCACCACCCAAAACCACCTCTTTGATGCGTTTTATACCACCAAACCAGTCGGCACTGCGACTGGCATTGGCATGTCGATTGTGTTGCAACTCTTGAAAAAACATCAGTGTGCTATAGAGGTCAATTCCGCGTTAGATGTCGGCACTGACATCAATATCCTGTTTCCATTGCCATAAAACACCATGTCACAACACAACTTCTTTATCCGGCAGTTTGCTGAAAATCGGCCACCAGTGCCTGCAGCGGCGGCAATTGCTGTTGTTTGCTGTTGATTTGCTGTTGCAAACGGTAAATGCCATATAAACACAATGGCATGGCAATCAGACTATAAAACTTTAACATCGCCGCCGGGACCAGCTCAGGCTGCCATAACCACAACCCCCATAACACCATGACAAACACAATCAGCAGGCTACAGGCCAACTGGTTATAGCGATAATACAACAACGACAGCTGACAGCTGCGCAGCCGGAACTCCAGCACCCCATTGCTGCTCCAGTTGCCATAAGCAAGTAAAGGCCGGTGCA
>JAYRUI010000253.1:0-5321 GCA_041919175.1 Rheinheimera sp.
GATGTGCCCTATGACGAACGTTTATTACCTTTGCGGATCCCTCTGCAATATCAAAGGATCCATGCAGCTTCATTAGATCATGAAGAATTTACCAGACTGACACCACAACTCTGGGTGCGCTCTAAAGGGATATCAAATTATAAATTTGCGTACCGGCTGATGTTGTTACAGATAGGGAATCGTTATTTGCTGGAATTAAGACCGCCACTGGATAAAAAATCTGAAGAAAAACTGCAGTCTTTTATTACCTGGCAAGAAATGGAAGATTATATAAAAGAACGTGGACTGTAAGCTAAAGCCGCACCTCCCCTGCTCTGCCAGGAATTTGATCTTAGCAATCATGGTTGTTATGGTGATGCTGCTTTGATGCCAACCTGCAAAATTTCGTCTTTGTCGTTGATTTGTCTTACCGTCAGTACCAACTGATCAAGTTGCAGGCTATCACCCACAACGACACGACGATGAAAACGTGCTGTGATGTAGTCCGACACTGATTGCTGCGGATCTAAGCGACTAAAATCTATCGTGTAAAAGGCACCAAGTTCGGTTAGTAAAATCTGGCCGTTCAGCACAAACTCACCAAAGAAGTCTTGTTTGCTTGCGGTGGCCTGTGCGGCGTAACTGGACAATACGTCGCTCAAATGAGCAGCGTCTATCGCTTTTGCTAACACCATAATAGTGTCGTTCGGTTTGAAAACAGTACAATTTTGGCTTTGCAGCCATTCACCATTTCGCACCAATCCTAAAAATTGCACGCCACTTGGCACAGGGAGTTCCTGCCAATCAGCATCAAGCACAGCCGATGTTTCATTCACGTTGTAAGCCAATACTTGCAGCACATCGTGTGTTGGCACAGCTTCAAGCGCCATCACTTGATCCGCTCCGGGTTCTTTGGGTACTTCGAGTTTTAACCAGCGGGCAACCGGGGCGATTGACCAGCCCTGAATGAGCAATGAAACTATCACCACAAAAAAAGCCACATTAAAATACAAATCTTTATTCGGCACACCCGCAAGCCATGGGATCAATGCAAGAATAATGGGCACAGCTCCACGCAGTCCGACCCAACTGATAAACAGCTGGTCACGTTTTGGAAAGCGAAACGGGATCAGGCTCAGCACAACCGCCAGAGGTCTTGCCAGGAAGATCATCACGAGCGCCAACAATAACGCCGGCACTGCATAATCCAGTAGTTTTGAAGGTGCGACCAACAATCCCAACATTAAAAACATGACAATCTGGCTTAACCACGCCAGACCATCATGCATACGCAATATATATTGCACCTGGGCTAATCTGGCGTTGCCAATCAAAAAGCCAGCCAGATAAACAGCTAGAAAGCCACTGCCACCGAACTGATTGGTTATGCCGTAAACGAACAACGCATAAGACACTGCAAATAGTGGGAAAAATGCGGCTCCAAGCGGAAGTTTCCGCACCAACCAGACAAACAACCGCCCTCCCAAATAACCGGAAATCCCCCCGACTATGGCCTGCTGAAAAAAGGTTAAAGCCAGCCGCCAGTCCAGATCCGATTCACCGGCAACAACACTCACTAATGTAAAAGTCAGCATTACTGCCATCGGATCGTTGCTACCGGATTCAATCTCAAGGGTTGAAGCAACCCGTTCTTTTATACTCAAGCCTGCCGACTGAAAAATTGAAAACACAGCTGCAGCATCTGTCGAACTTAAAATAGCGCCAAGCAATAAACCTTCAAGTAAGGTCAGATTAAACAACCACATTGCTGCAACACCCAATATGACACAGGTTATCAACACGCCAACAGTGGCCAGCACAGCAGAAGGCGCCAGTACCACTTTCACTCTATCCGGATGGGTTCGCATACCCCCATCAAACAGAATGATGACCAGTGCAATAGAACCAATGAGTAAAGCAGTATCAGGATTTGAGAAACGGATACCCAGCAGGCCATCTTCGCCTGCCAGCATACCAATAACGAGGAAAATCAATAATAAAGGAGCACCAAAACGCGCAGAAATAAGGGTTGCCACTATGCTAAGCGAAAACAGTGCGCCGGCAATTAAAATACTGAGGTTCACTGCATCCAATAGAGCACCTTTATAATGGCGTGTTAAGTTCCTGATAAATTGCCTGTAAGGCAGTCAGTGGATCTGCTGCTTTGGTGATCGGGCGCCCAATCACCATATAGTCCACACCAACAGCAACGGCCTGAGCAGGCGTCATCACGCGCTTTTGGTCGTCTGCGCCTGCAAATGAAGGCCTTATCCCCGGAGTCACCAGGCAAAACTCTTTACCAAACTGCTGTTTGAGCATCAAAGCTTCATGGGCTGAGCAGACCACCCCATCCAGACCAGAATGTTGGGTTAAGGCTGCCAGATGCAACACTTGCTCTGCCGGAGTTCTATTGATGCCAAGCTCAGTTAAATCAGACTGCTCCATTGATGTTAATACAGTTACCGCGATCAGCAAGGGGCGTTGCTCGCCAAAAGTCTCCAGTGTTTCGCGTGCGGCAGTCATCATCCGGCAGCCACCACTGGCATGCACGTTCACCATCCAGACACCAAGCTCAGCAGATGCCCGCACCGCTTTTGCGACAGTATTTGGAATATCATGGAATTTTAGATCTAAAAATACATCAAAACGACGTTGTTGCAGTTCTTTCACAAAGTCAGGACCAAAATGCGTGAACATTTCTTTGCCAACTTTTAACCTGCATAACGATGGGTCAAGTTGACTCACCAGGTTCAGTGCCGCAGCTTTTTGTTCAAAATCCAGTGCAACAACAATTGGGCTCTGCGCCATCTGTATTTCCTCTTTCACTAACTAACGACCATCAATGCCGCTTAACGGCTCAACAGTTTCCCATTGCAGGCATGACGGACATAACCAATAAGTTTGCCGTGTTTTGAAGCCACAATTACGGCAACTAAATAAAATTTTCGTTTCAAGATAAGCATTCACCAATTGCTCGACTGAATGCAAAGCCGCTCTATGCTCCGGTTCCGTGATTTGGCGAAGTTGCAACACACGCTGGAATAAACGGATATTGGGCTGTTGCTGCAATTTCTCCAACAATAGCTGCTCGCCTGCCGCAGCAGAACCCGTTTGCAACAGCCAATCGGCGAGATAAATAGTCGCGGTTATATTTTTTTGTTTATGCGCCAACTGACTCAGCAACTGATACCACTCCTGAGCTGGCATCTGACATTGTTGCAACCCTGGCAATACTTCTGCAGCCCACTGAGGCCTTTGCGCCAAAACGGCTTTATAGGCAACGGCAGCTTCTTCCAGTTGTTGCTGCTGCAACAACAATTGCGCAAGCTGCATTTTGGGTCGGATAGATTGTGGATATTGCTGACTCAACATGCGTAAGGAAAACACATCCAGTGGTTTTTTATCGTCCTGACAACGCATATTGCTAATAGCGATACGCAGCGATTTGGAATCAGTTTTATCGACTTCATGGCTAAAAGTAGCGGCTTTATGCCAGTCATGTGTTGCAATCAACAGACTGAACAACTGCTTCAGTGCTTTTTCCCGGAATGCCTCTGTGCTGACCAGGGCAACCAGCAGTGTTTCAGCTCTGTCATAGAGACCAGCCGAATAATAGTCATTGGCAAGCTCCAGCTGAATTTGTTGAGCCTGTAGTTTTGGCAGTTTTAACTGATGTAGTTTTTCATGAATTCGAATGGCTTTATCCCAGTCGCCACGGCGCCGGAATAAATTGGCCAAGGCCAAATAGGTGTCAATAGTTGCAGCTTCAATATCAAGCAGTTGCAGTAGCTGCTCTATCGCTTTGTCTTCTTGATCTGTCAGGAGAAAATTAAGGCCAGACGATAAGTTTTTGGCAACATTTGCTTTGCCTTTTAACTCTTCCTGTCTAAGGCTGTTTCTGCCATAAAACCAACCGTAAGCGGCGGCGACTGGCAGTAACAGGAAAAGCAGCTCTAGCATAGCGGTCAGGTCTTGCTGATTGCTTTAGAAAACCAACGTTTGGTTTTAAGTTTGAATAAAATAGAAAGGGATAAACTCAGACCAATAGCAAAGCCGAGCAACAGAAACAACAGGGCTATATCCACAACCCGTAACTCAGCTTTGGCAATAAAATAGTTGAGCTCAGCAGCTTGCTGATTGATTGAACCAAAAAACAGGCCAATCACGACCAGAGCAACAAAACACAGCATGTAAATCAGTTTTCTCAAACCCAACTCCGTCTGTACACAGCCTTAGCTGGTACCAAAACATCCGTGATCAGGTGTTTTCTTTTACGCGATCGCGTAATTCTTTACCTGGTTTAAAATGTGGCACGTATTTGCCATCAAGTTCAACTTTGTCACCGGTTTTTGGGTTACGACCCACGCGTGGAGCACGATAATGCAGCGAGAAACTACCAAAACCACGAATTTCAATGCGCTCATTCACCGCTAAAGAACCAGCCATTTGCTCTAAAATTTCTTTGACTGAAGATTCAACATCTTTAACTTGAACGTGAGGAAAATCGCTTGCCAGCTTTTCAATCAATTCCGATTTGGTCATAGACCCTCCGCTTAGAATATGGTCTGGAGAATTCGGCTGGGGCACCACTTAGCGCCCCAACCGATTTACTTCAGCATTTATTAGTCAGCTTTTTGGGCTGCTTTGAATGCTTCAGCCATAGCGTTACCACCAAAGTCAGCATCATCTTGCTTCTTGATAGTGTCCATAGCTTCTTTTTCTTCAGCTTCGAATTTCGCTTTGATTGACAGGCTGATTACGCGGTTTTTGCGATCAACACCCATCAGACGAGCTTCAACTTCTTCGCCAACTTTCAGTACAGTAGATGCATCTTCGATACGCTCACGAGCGATGTCTGATACACGTACATAACCTTCAACGCCGCCTTCCAGCATTACTGTAGCGCCTTTAGCGTCAACAGCAGTTACGTTGCCTTTAACGATAGCACCTTTTTTGTTATCAGCAAGGTAGCCGTTGAACGGATCTTCGTCTAATTGCTTGATGCCTAAAGAGATACGCTCGCGCTCTGGGTCAACTTGCAGTACAACGGCAGAAACTTCGTCACCTTTCTTGAATTCGCGAACTGCGTCTTCACCGGTAGAGTTCCAGCTGATGTCTGATAAGTGAACCAGACCGTCGATACCACCGTCCAGACCGATGAAGATACCGAAGTCAGTGATTGACTTGATTTTGCCAGAAACGCGGTCGCCCTTGTTGAAGCCCTTAGCGAACTCTTCCCATGGGTTAGCTTTACACTGTTTCAGGCCTAAAGAAATACGACGACGTTCTTCGTCGATTTCCAGAACCATCACTTCCACTGAGTCACCTAAGTTCACAACTTT
>JAYRUI010000254.1:0-5301 GCA_041919175.1 Rheinheimera sp.
TACTGAGTGAACTATGCAGCAGTAATACAGGTTCGCCATGCCCTATCATTTTGAGCTGGTGTTCAGGGTCTTTTGCTACAGCGGTCTGCACTTTGTTCATACTTAAATCACTAAAAACACAGCAGAAGCTAATAAAGCAACAAAGGTTGATACCATGCCAATAAACCGCGGAGCTGAAGTGCCCTGGGTTTTATTCAGGCCAATGGCATGCAAAATCCGGCCGGCCACCGTCAGACCACCAATAAAATGTAACTGCCACAAAGGTGCCTGCTGAATTTCCAGCATCAATAACAACACCAGCAACAAGGGCACATACTCAGCAAAATTACCGTGCACCCGGATAGCAGTGACCAAACCCGGTTTTTGCCCATCGCCCAACCCGACTCTGTTTTTAAAACGTTGCCGGATCACCAGCACCGCCAGCAGCACATAAAAAACAGCCAAAGCAGCAGCATAATAAGGCGTAATAATCAGTGTCATGTTACCAACCCTGTAATTGTTGTACTACCAGCTGCTTAAACAGCTGAATATGACAAGGCGAATCGTTTAACGCCTTGATATATTGATAATCTTCCCCACCAGCATGCAGAAAAACCTCGCGGTTTTCCACCGCTATTTCTTCCAGTGTTTCCAGACAATCGGCCGAAAATGCCGGGCATAACACCTGCAATTTTTTGATACCCTGGCCGGGTAACTTTTCCAGCAGCTGGTCGGTATAAGGTTGCAGCCATTTTTCTTTGCCGACCCTCGATTGGAAACTTACCAGCACCTGATCAGCAGCTAAACCTAAATCCGCCGCCAGATTGCTGGCAGTTTCGCGGCAATGACGCTCATAAGGGTCACCTAAACGGACAAAACGCTCCGGAATACCGTGAAAGGACAACAACAACGCATCAGCTTTGCCATGTTGCTGCCAGTGAGCCCGCACTGAGCCTGCTAAGGCCTGACGGTAACTCAGCTCATGGTGATAATGTTTTATAAAACGGATTTGTGGAATATCACGCTGTTTCATCAGGTACTGCGCCAGCTGGTCTGAAATAGCAGCTGTCGTAGTGGCCGAGTATTGTGGATAAAGCGGCAACACCACAAAACGTTCTACCCCTTGCGCGCGCAGTTCGTCCAGCACAGCGCTGATCGACGGGTTACCGTAGGTCATGGCATAGCGCACCTGCACCGGCGTGCCTGCCATCATTAAACGTGAAGCAAGGGCGGCAGTCTGACGCTCTGTAATCACCCGAAGCGGCGAACCGTCCTGCCACCAGATGGACTGATATAACTTCGCCACCCGACGGCCACGAAAAGGCAAAATAATACCCCGCAGAATCAACTGCCACAAAATAGCCGGGTAATCGACCACCCTTTTATCCGACAAAAACTGTTTTAAATAACGCTGAATTGCAGGCACTGTCGGCTCATCCGGCGTGCCCAGATTCACCAGTACCACTGCGTATTGCTGCAACGGCAAGCTCAGTTGTGTCGACGTCATAAAATGGCAAGTCCCTATAAATCAAATTGTTGCGAAGTTTAGCACTATGTGAAGTGCGATCGTTGGCAAAACAAGCTGCCTGACATTGTTTTCAGCGATAAAAAAACCCACCTGAAGGTGGGTTTTGCCGCACTCAGCTGGGTTAACCCAGCAAAGTCGCTAACTGGTTGCTGACAGCTTCTACTTGCGCTGTGCCATCCAGATGGTGGTATTTGGTCAGCCCCTGGTCAGCTTGTTTACGGTAATAACCAACCAGCGGTTCAGTTTGTTCATGATAAATAGCCAGGCGCTTACGAACTGTGGCTTCCTTATCATCCTCACGGATCACCAACTCTTCGCCAGTCACGTCATCTTTACCGGCTGTTTTCGGTGGGTTGTAGCTAATGTGGTAGACACGGCCAGAAGCAGGATGCACACGACGACCGCTCATCCGCTCGACAATCACGTCGTCCGGCACGTCAAATTCAATCACATGATCAACAGCAACACCGTTTTCTTTCATCGCGTCGGCTTGTGGAATGGTGCGCGGGAAACCATCCAGCAGGAAACCATTGGCACAGTCTGCTTTAGCGATACGCTCTTTAACCAAACCGATGATCAGATCATCTGAAACCAGCTGGCCGGCATCCATCACTTGTTTTGCCGCCAAACCTAATGGGGTGCCTTCTTTAATAGCAGCACGCAGCATGTCACCGGTCGAAATTTGTGGAATGCCAAACTTATTCATCAGAAACTGTGCCTGAGTTCCTTTACCGGCACCTGGGGCACCCAACAAAATAATACGCATACAAAAAACCTCGAATAGCTGCGGTTTGATCCAATAGTCCTAAGCTTCGGATCTTTACACAATGTCCGTCATCAGACAAGAAATTTGTGGCCTGCGGCCAGCTCATCAGATAAGTCAAGCCAACTTTAGTCTTAACCTTGATTATCAGAGCTTTAGCACAGTTTCAGCGAACAATAGCTTGTTTTTTATTGTTTTAAGAAGGGAATAAAAATTTATATTCGACCAAAGTGCAGGTTTTATGCGGTTTAGCTGTTGGGTAAAAAACGGTTGGAAAAGAACAAATTGCACCGATGATTAATTTGCAACCAAAATAAATCAGCTAAAAAACAAGATTATAGCATTTAAAATCAATGAGTTATTCAAGTTAAAACTCTGCATAAAGCAGAACAACAGTTATTTTTTGTAAAAACAGCCTATTTAGCTAAAAAAAAGGATGAGTACAGAGACTCATCCTTTTTTAGGACTGCAGAAAATAAGCTTATTTTGCCAGGCTTAACAACAAAGTGTTTAAGCGGCTGACAAAACCGGCCGGGTTTTTCAGACTGCCACGTTCGGCCAGTAAGGCTTGATCCAGCAACACTTCGGCCCACTGCTTAAAGCGGCTTTCGTCCTGCTCGTCAGCAATATGTTTCACCAGCTGATGGTCTGGGTTCAGTTCAAAAATAGGTTTTACATCAGGCACTTTCTGGCCAACGGATTCCATCAGTTTGATCATCTGTGTGCTCATATCAAACTCGTCTGTTACCACACAAGCCGGGCTGTCGGTTAAACGGTGGCTGACTTTGACATCTTTTACCTGTTCACCCAAAGCAGTTTTAAACCTGGTGGCAACAGCGGCAAATTGCTGCTCAGCTTCAGCCTGGGCTTTTTTGGTTTCTTCATCATCCAGCTTGGATAAATCCAGACCACCTTTGGCAACTGAACGCAGCTTTTTACCATCAAATTCAGTCAGATGTTGCATCAGCCATTCGTCAATACGCTCTGACAATAACAGCACTTCGATGCCTTTTTTACGCAGCACTTCCAGATGCGGGCTGTGTTTCGCCGCTTCATAACTATCGGCCACCAGGAAATAAATCTCGTCCTGACCTTCTTTCATCCGGCTGATATAAGCATCGAGCCCAACTTTTTGCTCACTGCTGTCTTCGTGGGTTGAGGCAAAACGCAGCAGTTTGGCGATCATCTCTTTGTTGGCGCTATCTTCCGCCGGGCCTTCTTTCATCACCTGCCCAAACTCATTCCAGAAGGTCTGGTATTCGCTCTGATCTTCAGCTTTGGCCATTTTTTCCAGCATTTTCAGCACGCGCGAAGTACAACCTTTACGCAGGCTTTGCGTCACTTTAGTGTCTTGTAAAATTTCACGCGACACGTTCAGCGGCAAGTCGCTGGAATCCAGTACACCTTTGATAAAACGCAGGTAACTTGGCATAAACTGCTCAGCGTCATCCATGATAAACACACGCTGTACATACAGTTTCAGACCATGACGGGCTTCACGGTTCCATAAATCAAATGGGGCTTTTTTCGGCACATATAACAAACTGGTGTAGTTGCTGTTGCCTTCAACTTTGTTGTGGCTCCAGCTCAGCGGCTCTGTCCAGTCGTGCGAAATATGTTTATAAAATTCCTGATATTCGTTATCTGATACTTCAGACTTGTCGCGCATCCAAAGCGCCGTGGCTTTATTTACCGCTTTCCAATGGCCTTCGGTGGCCGGAATTTTTTCACCGTCTTCGCCATCACGCTCTGGCGTGCCCTCTTCCCACATTTGCACCGGAATAGAAATATGGTCGGAGTATTTAGTGACAATACTTTCCACTTTCCAGCTGCTTAAAAATTCGGTTTCGGCTTCGCGCAAATGCAGAATAATGTCGGTACCCCGGCTGTCTTTCACAATAGGGCTGATGCTGTATTCACCTTCACCGGCAGATTCCCACTCCACTGCGCTATCAGCTGGCATACCGGCTTTGCGGGTACGCACTGTCACTTTGTCGGCAACTATAAAAGCCGAATAAAAACCCACACCAAACTGACCAATCAGTTGTGAGTCTTTGCTGGCTTCGCCGGATAACTGGGAGAAAAACTCTTTAGTACCGGATTTGGCGATGGTGCCTAAATGACTAATCACTTCATCGCGTGTCATACCAATACCGTTGTCGCTGATGGTGATGGTTTTGGCGCTGTCATCCAGGCTGATGCGCACGCGTAATTCGCCGTCATTGTCGTATAAGCTACTGTCAGATAAAGCTAAAAAGCGAAGCTTGTCGGCGGCGTCTGAGGCGTTGGATACCAGTTCACGCAGGAAAATTTCTTTATTGGAATACAACGAATGGATCATTAACTGCAGCAGTTGTTTTACTTCAGCCTGAAAGCCATGCGTTTGTTTTTGTGTTGTTTCAGTCATGTACCGCTCCTGTTTCATAGTGTTGTACCAAAGTGCACAACAAAATCCGGATCATCAGAATTTAAAAGCAAAGGTAAAAACCAGGTTGCCAAATATCAGGATTTAACAATTGAAGGTTTTTGGGCTGACAGCTATATGGGGGAGCGATAAAAAAGTTTCAAGGGGAAACCCTGTTTTTTGCAGGGATAAAGCCATGGCCAACAACGATGGCTTCATATGACAAATGAAGGAGATAAGCGCTGCTAAAGCGGGTACTCAGAAAGGTTTACGGCCGCTAAAAGCATAAGACAAAGTACTACCGTCCACATACTCTAACTCACCACCCACCGGCATGCCTTGCGCCAGGCGCGACACCTGAATTTGATGTTTTTTACAAAGTTCAGCAATGTAAAAAGCCGTTGCATCCCCTTCAATAGTCGGGTTAGTCGCCAGAATGACTTCCTGCACCGAGCCGGCTGCAAGTTGTGTTGCCAATAGATCCAGCCCAAGTTCTGCCGGACCTATGCCATCCAGCGGTGACAACTGGCCTCGCAACACAAAATAACGACCGGAAAAAAGGCCAGTCTGTTCAATGGCGTATAAATCTGCAGCGCTGGCAACCACACACAGCAACGGACTTTGGCC
>JAYRUI010000255.1:0-5273 GCA_041919175.1 Rheinheimera sp.
CGGCAATTTCTGCAGTTACCGGCCCAGCCACGACTTTGGGTGATAAACCAAGCTGCAAGGCAATTAAATCCAGCAACAAAGGGCCCGGGTGATGACTGTCGTCATTGCTGAAGGCAACGGCATATACCTCTTGTTGCGGTAAATACAAGGCAAAACTGAAAAAGCCAGGCACCATGCCTTCATGGCTGTAACTTAACTGAGCGGCAATAGGATAAATATGAAAACCCAGGCCATAGGGTACTTTTTCACCATTGGCCAGAGTGGCAGGCGTAATCATTCGTTGATATTGGCTTTTTGACAACAACTTACCGGACATTAAACCTTGTTGCCAAAGTGCCATATCCGACAGCGTGGACGCTATGGCACCAGCGGCACTAATCCAGCTGCGGTCGACTTGCATTGGTGTCTGATACCCTTGCGCTCCCTGCTGGCGTGAATAACCCGTCACGGTCGCAGCAGATGTTTTATCCCCAACCACAAAACTATGTTTCATGCCAAGCGGCTGAAAAATATGCTGTTGCAAATAATCGCTGTAACTGCTGCCGGACACGACTTCAATCACCTTGCCCAGCAGCACATAGCCGGTATTGGAGTATGCAAACACCTGCCCTGCTTTGGACTGCACCGGATCTTTAACCAGCTGTTGCACTACCACATCCAGTTCAGCTTTTTGCTGCGCCAGTACCATGGTTTGTGGGTTCTGTGTGTAGTTGGGCAAACCAGCAGTGTGGCTCAGCACATCTTTGAGCGTGACCGCGGCGTAATCCGCCGGTAAACCCTGAATAAACTTTCCAAGAGTATCATCCAGCCTGAGCTTTTGTTGTTGCTCCAACAATAAAATAGCGGCGGCGGTAAATTGTTTACTGACAGAACCAATCTGAAATATATCTGTGGTTTGCAGTGGCTGTTTGCTTGTCAGATCGGCAACACCAAGGGCGGCACTGTAAACCTGCTTACCATGCTGTACCAGCTGCACCGCCATGCCCGGAATATGGGCTTGTTGATGACATTGCAGACTGCTGTCAAAGTCCTGACTTTGTGAACTTAAAGATAAAAAACCACACCAGCTGAGCCACAACCATCTTGCTTGATGTTTCATAGACTGCTCCTGCTGCTCTGCAAAAATCCCTTTGAACCCACATCAAAGCAAGATTATTACAGCTGTAACAATCAATGTATTACAAGCGTAATCAAATATACAAGCAAATTCAACAACAAAGTCGATTGGTCTGGCAAGAAAAACTCCATGTAAACAATGAACAGAACACCACAGAGTAAAAAACAGTGCAGCCCGGGCTGTGGGCAAGAAAAGTGGCTTTAAGCTTTGGTTGTGGTCAGCGCGGGGAAGTCAGCAACGCCCGCCTGACAATCACTGCGCAGCGGCGGGCAGATATATACAAACGCAAGTTAACTTCAATACTACGTCAATAAAAGGCCGAGAAAGACGCAATAAAACATCAGGGCGCAACCCCAAAACTTGCCAACATGGCTTTTTCGCTTTCGCCATGTCTGGTTTTTTGATCATAAGCAAAAGACTTGGCCGCACCTTTGGCCAGAATTTCATTGGCCAGCTGATTTGCGTCTTGCTCCAGAATTTTGCAGTTGCTGCGTGAGCCCATATACAAAATGGCAGCATCAATATCCTCAGCTGTTTTTTTGGCGATATCTGCATGATTATATTGGCGTTCTAACAACGTGGGATACCAGCTGGCCCAGGCATTTTGTACTTCAGCACTGGCAGCTTCCAGCTTTGGCATGGTGTGCTGAATATGCAGTTGCGTTTTGGTTTTATCAATGCGGCATTGCCGGTTCCATTTTTTCGGCAAAAAACTCCAGCTGATGCTGTAGTTGGTGTGACCGAGTTGGGTTTTACCGGCGGTTTCTATCGGGCTTGCTGACAATACGGCATTGGATAAGTCCGAGGTTGATTCTGCATTTACCGGGTAATACACAAAACTTTGTGAAACCTCAACTTCGGCATTTGCAACACAGGCAATAAACATGGATAAAACAATCAATAACCGCACAACAGCCTCGTTTTTCATAAAAATAGACAATACCGCTACAGAGCCAATGCCCAAAACGCCGCGATGATAAACGGAATTACCTGCCAGGGCGAGACAGTTTCTGCAAGTCAGGCCACTGAAACCGCATCAAAGCTGATTTGCTTGGCAAAACCGCTGTTCCTGCCGGCTATTCAGCTTACCTTGTGCAGCTTACCTTGTGCAGCTTACCTTGTGAATGTGACGTTAATTTTAATCTACTGGCTGCACAAAAAAAACGCAATGAAATCATTGATTTTTGTGCAAAAAACCGACAAATACGATTTTTGGGCGGACAAAGCGCGCGAAAGCGCAAAAACGAAAACCAAGCAGCCGCGCCTGCCCTGAACTCAGCCGTTGCTTAAAGCGGCCTTGTCGCCTATCTGTCGCACACATAACGCCATTAAGCGGATTGGGTTGCAGCGGCAAAACTCTGTTGCCACACTGGCTGACAAATTCAAATAAAACAAAAATTCAGGAACTTATATGCTCATTCGTCCGCTGTCTGCTTTGTTAATGCTGTCATTGATACTGCCGCTGCAACTGCTTGCCGCAACAAATGTGGAGCGCACCCCTTCGGCGCCGGAGCGCGATCGCGGTGAAGGCCCGTATAACAGACTGATTTTACGCGGCGGTACATATATCAGCGGTGAAGGTGCGCCGGCTCAAGGCCCGGTGGATATAGTGATAGAAAAAGACCGCATTGTGGACATAGTGGCTGTTGGCCATCCTGGCGTGCCGGTATTGCCTGAAGGCCGGCCAGAAGCCAGAAGCGGTGACAAAGAAATGGATGTCAGTGGCATGTATATTCTGCCTGGTTTTGTGGATATGCACGGCCATATCGGCGGCTCTGCCAAAAACACCCCGGCCGAATATGTGTTTAAGTTGTGGCTGGCACACGGCATTACCACAGTGCGCGAACCCGGCAGCTTTAATGGGCTGGATTGGACGTTAAAGCACGTGAAAGCTTCAGAAAATAACAGCATAGTGGCACCGCGTATTGTGCCTTATGTGGGTTTTGGTATGGGCCTGAAAAAACCTGTTTTTAGCCCTGAGCAGGCTCGTGAATGGGTGCGTTCAGTGAAAAAAGCCGGTGCTGCCGGTATTAAGTTTTTTGGCGCCACGCCTGCCATTATTGCCGCTGCGCTGGATGAAGCCGGCAAATTAAAACTTGGCACTATGATGCACCATGCCCAGCTGAACGTGATGCGCACCAATGTGCTGGACAGCGCACGGATGGGCCTGACGTCGATGGAGCACTGGTATGGCTTACCAGAGGCCTTGTTTACCGGTCAGGTCATTCAAAATTATACGGCGCATTACAACTATCAAAACGAACAGGACAGATTTGCCGCCGCCGGCGAGCTGTGGAAACAAGCGGCAGCGCCGGGCTCAGAGCGCTGGAATGCTGTGCGCGATGAATTGATTAAACTGAATTTCACCATCAACCCAACCCTCACCATTTATGAAGCCACCCGCAACGCCGAAGCGCAGCGCTCTGCGCCCTGGCATCAGGATTACACCCTGCCGACTCTAACCGAGTTTTTTACGCCAAACCGTTATGCCCATGGTTCCTTCTGGTTTGACTGGACCACAGATCAGGAAATCGCCTGGCGGGAAAACTACCGGATCTGGATGTTGTTTTTAAACGACTTTAAAAACCATGGTGGCCGCATTACCACAGGCTCAGACGCCGGTTATATCTATAAAATTTATGGTTTTGCCTTTATTCAGGAGCTGGAACTGTTACGTGAAGCGGGTTTAACTGCGCTGGAAGTGATTCAGGCCGCAACGCTGAATGGCGCACAAGCGCTTGGCATGGCCGATGAGATTGGCAGCCTGGTACCGGGCAAAAAAGCCGATATGCTGATTGTTGCCGAAAACCCACTGGCCAATTTTAAAGTCCTGTACGGTACAGGCCATTATCAGCTTAATGCCAACAACCAACCGGAACGTACCCAAGGTATTCGCTATACCATTAAAGATGGTGTGGTGTATGACGCCCAGCAACTGTTGAGCGACGTGCGGCAGATGGTAAAACAAGCCAAAGCAGCAGCTGCCGCCAACAGCGCGCAGTGAGTTAAAGCAGCAAACTTATTTGTCTTTGTCTTTGGCTTTGGCTTTGGATTTGATCTTTATGCTTTTGGCTGTGTTTATGGCAGCCAAAAGCTTAGTTTCCACTGTTCGAAGCCACCACAGCCGCCAACCGCGACAGGTTTTGCTCGTTGGCGGGCTCTACAATAGCAGCCAGCTTTTGCGCCAGCCCGGCGTCATCAAACTGTTGTGCCCAGGCCACTAAAGTACCGGTTGTTGTGGCGCTTAGCCTGATCGTTAAAGTAAAAAACGGCGCACAACTGTGCCTTATCACCAGCTGTTTCAGTGGCTCTATGCCTACAAAAACACATTCGTTGGGGTAATGCCGGCCGTCAGGCCCGTGCATGGTAAAAACCCAGCGGCCGCCCTGATAAAACTCAAACAGATCAAAGGTATTGCTAAAGCCGTCCGGCCCCCACCATAAAGCGAACAGCTCAGGCGTACTGATGGCGTGATAAAGGGTTGCGACAGGCGCCGCTATTTCACCTTGGGTGCTGAAGGTATGCATCATTAAAAACCCTGGCGTTTATGCCTTTATTGTTGAATCGGATCCAACAGTTACTTTCGCCAACGCTGGCGTTCACCCTATTGTTGCCAATAAAGAATCAAAGCAACCGTCACCAGCATCGCCACAATACCCGCCAAAATAGCGGCGTTTCGCTCCGTGCCATACAACTTTGGGTAACGGCCCAGGCTGAATATTTTTAAGCTGAGATAACCGTAGCCATAAATAACCACATCAATACACAAATCAATCAGCAGATAACGCAATATCTGCCATAAAACCCTCAGCACGCCTTCCGGAATAAAGTCTGTCAATGTTGTCGCCTTTTTTGTGAATGCCCAATAAATATGTGAAACGCGCTATTGTTGTCAGCGACCTGGCTCGTAAGCATCTGATCTGGGTAAATTTGCATCCAAATCATCCCAACAGGCTTTGGAAGAAACAAAATTATGCGAGATGGGCCTTTCGCTAATATCGCTATCGAGAATGCCCAATCTTAGTCTGATTTTGTCCGGCAACTGGCTATTGCTGCTATAGACAGGGCAAGCACAAGTGCGGCAAAAATAACGTTTTTTACCTGGCGTTGCTTCGTAAAAGCCAAGCTGCTCTGCTCCTTTGCACACCGCAAAATC
>JAYRUI010000256.1:0-5260 GCA_041919175.1 Rheinheimera sp.
ACAGGTTCATGGTGTTACCTCCATCAGATTGATAAAGGCAGTTTAGGTGTGGCTGGGGCTTCAGATCCTGACTTAGATCAAGCTTTTGCCCGCTTAAAAATGCAGCTGTGTGGCCTTTTGATCCAGATCAAAAATTTGCTGTTGCAGGATGGGGTTTATGTCAGCGCCCAGCCATTGCAGATAAAGCTGGGCCAGACTGACCTCAGTTGTAGCGGCCGGAGCAGTAGGAGCTGCAGGGATAGCAGTGATAAGGGCACAGCGGCTTAAAGTTGCCAGTAGCTGTTGTTGTTCCAGTTGCTCTGAACATAATTCTGCCTGCAACAAGGCTTGCTTCATCTGCTGCGCTGCTTCGTTATCCAGGCCTGCCGGTAAACGTCTTCTGAGCTGGCGCAGTGGCAAGGTAAATTGTTGTTGTGCCGTTAAACTCTGATGCAGCAGTTGTATCTGTTCGCTGCTGAACCACAGCTGCTGCCGCTGCAAATACCAAAGTAACAACAACAGGTTTATGTTCAGACCATATTGGTCTTGCCATGCAAGGCTGATTGTTTTGACTTCAGGGTAGAGCAACAAGCTCCAGCGCCAGAGTTCTGCTTTATCCGGCAAAGCTGTGCTTGCCGTTTGTTGCGGCAGCGCTGAGTCTGAGCCCTGGCCTGAATGGCTGTTAGCCGCCATTCTTTTGCCAAAAATCGTTGGTTTGTTGTTCCAGCTGTTCCTGTGCTTCAAACCAATCTTCTTCCACTGTTGAGAGTTCGGCTTTTAATTTGGTTTGTTCTGTCAGCACCTGCGTCAGTTCGGCTTTACGGTTTTGCTCGTATAAGCCAGTGTCTGCCAGTTTTTCTTCCAGCAGCACCAGTTTGGCTTCCAGCTGATGTTGTTGTTGCTCCAGCTTTTCAATGGTCTGTTTTAATTTACGCGTTAAATTACGTAAATCCGCTTCTAAGCGTTTTTGGTCTTTGCGTTGCACTGCGCCATTGCTGGCGGGTTCAGCCACAGGTTGCTGCGCTTTGGTGTCATCCTGCAACCACTGGTAATAATCGTTCAGGTCGCCGGCAAAAGGGGCCACTTTGCCATGGGCCACCAGATAAAACTCATCTGTGGTGCTGGCCAGTAAGTGCCTGTCGTGCGACACCACCACAATAGCGCCTTCAAAACCCTGCAGCGCCATCACTATGGCTTCGCGCATATCTAAATCGAGGTGGTTGGTTGGTTCATCCAGCAGCAGCAGGTTAGGGCGCTGATACACTAACAAGGCCAATACCAACCGCGCTTTTTCTCCGCCGGAAAATGGCGCACAGGCCGCCAGGGCTTTATCTCCATGAAAACCAAAACCACCCAAAAAGTCGCGCAGGCTTTGTTCGGTTGCCTGCGGCGCCAGTCTGACCATATGTTGCAGTGGCGAGTCTTCCGGTCTTAAGGTTTCCAGCTGATGCTGGGCAAAATAACCGATGCTGACGCCATTGGCGTACCAGACAGTGCCGCTTTGTGGTTGCATACTGCCGGACAACATTTTAATCAGCGTGGATTTACCAGCGCCGTTGCGTCCTAACAAACCAATGCGGCTGCCAGGTAACAACTGAAAATTGATTTGCTGCAAAATACTGTGATCGCCATAACCTGCTCGCACGTTTTCCATCTTTAGTAATGGGTTTGGTAACGAGCGTGGGTCGAGAAACTCAAACTGAAAAGGCGAGTCCACATGTGCAGGCGCTAATAACGTCATACGTTCCAGCGCTTTAATACGGCTTTGTGCTTGTTTGGCTTTAGTGGCCTGAGCGCGGAAACGGTCGATAAATTTCTGTAAGTGAGCAACCTGGCGTTGTTGTTTTTCAAAAGTTGCCTGTTGTTGCGCCATTTGTTCGGCACGCTGGCGTTCAAACTGGCTGTAGTTGCCGCGGTATAAGGTAAGTTGCTGGTTATCGATATGGGCGATGTTGTCGACCACAGCATCAAGAAAATCGCGGTCGTGGCTGATCAGCAACATAGTGCCTTCGAAGTTGGCGAGGTACTTTTCCAGCCAGAGCACTGCGTCTAAATCTAAGTGGTTGGTTGGTTCATCGAGCAGCAATAATTCTGCCCTTTGCATTAAAGCGCGGGCCAGATTAAGCCGCATCCGCCAACCACCGGAAAATGATTTAACCTGCTGTTGTTGCATGGCGCCGGTAAAACCCAGGCCATCGAGTAAAGTGCCGGCTTTGGCTTCAGCGCGATAGCCGTCCAGCGTTTCTATCTGGTGATGCACGGCAATCAGGTCGGTGTCTTCATGCGCCTGACGTACCTGCATCAGCAGCGGGTATAAAGCTTCGTCGCCTTGTAAAACATAATCCATGGCGCTGCATTCAGCGGCAGGGGTTTCCTGGGCAACAGTGGCGATAGTCCAGCTGTTGGGAATACTGACTGTACCGGCGTCGGCTTGCAGTTTGCCTTGTAATAACGCAAATAAAGTCGATTTGCCACAACCGTTGGCACCGATAATTCCGACCTTTTGGCCGGGGAATACGGTAAGATCGGCCTGTTGCAGCAAACATAAAATGCCGCGGCGTAATTCGACTTGTTGCAGTTGGATCATTTGAAGCAATACCTGTAGCAGTGTGGCCCGACATCAGGCCAGACGATTTGGGTTGCTAATGTAATCCGATCGGCCCCACAAACCAAGAGTTTCGCTGATTTTTGCCCGTTTCGAGGATATTTAACGCATGACCATCCGGAAGAAAAAACGTTTTATCGCTGGCGCTACTTGCCCAAAATGTAAGGCGGCTGACACTATGTCGCTGTTTCTTGAACATAATGTGGAAAAAGTAGAGTGTGTCAGCTGTGGTTATCAGATGGCGCAGCCAGAGTCGCAGGTTGAGCGGCTGGCGCGGGAAAATGAAACTGTGATTGGAGTGTTTAAACCGGAGTAATGGTTTACTCCGGTGTTTTTATGGCTGCCGCCTTGGTGCTGTGGTATTGCTGAGCTCTTTGAGTTCTTTATCAGCATTCAGCAGTTTTAAGCGTGTGGGTTATAAGCGCGTGAATTAATAGTGTGGTGGGGGCGGCTCTTCGTGGCTGCGCAAAATACCGCTGTCACCGCCGCCTTGTAGTTTTTCGGCCAACATCAGCACCTGACGTTGCAGTTTTTCAATCCGTTTTTGGTGTTCGATGAGCTCGCTGTGTAATTGCAGCAAAGCATCGTCTTGAAACGCAAGTTTACTCTCTAAATCAAAGATTTGCGTTTGCAGTTGTTGTTCAGTGGGTGTCAGTGCACTCATGGATTAAACTCCCATATTTCCGCCAGGCCACTGGAGCTTTCTGTCAGGATCCGGTTTGGCGCGATAAAAGCGGCATCATATACCACGGCGCTGGTTGGTTTGCTAATAGGAAATGGTTTTACCTGCCAATCTTTCACCACTTTGCCGGTGGCAACTGAAAATACGGTGACACGACGTGAGGCAGAACCTGTGATCAGATATTGGCCATCGTCACTAAAACGCGCAGTGGTAAACACCCTGCCGCGGCCAAGTTCGAGTTTCTGTTTGAGTTTTCCGGTGGTTAAATCCCAGATACTGGCTTGTTGCTGGCTGTCGGCGGTAAAAGCCAGTTTCCCTTGAGCGTCCAGCGCCACTTTAGTCACCCGGGTTGGGTGCACAAAAGTCTGCAAAATTTGTGCTGTCTGGGTGTCCCATAAATAAGCTTTTAAATCGTTGCCGCCGGTGAGTGCATAACGGCCATTCGGCGACAAAGCCACAGTGTTTACTTTTTCGGTATGGCCTAAAAACTCCAGCCGGCGGCCGGTTTTTAACGTGATGTGCTGCACTTTGCTGTCACTTTGTGCTATCAGCAGCTGAGTGCCGCCCTGAGAAACCGCAATATCCCGCACTATTGATGAGGGCAAAGACCAAAAGCCGATATTTTTGCCATCTTTCATTTGCCACAACGACAAACTTTTATCGTCAGCGGTGAGCAGATGTTGACCATCCGGGCTGAATGCCAGATAGCTGATAAAATTTTCGGTTGGATTTTGCTGGCTTAAACGATATTTTGCGTTTTGGGTTTTTAGGTCCCAGACCACTACGCCGGACGTCAGGCTGGATACTGCCGCTAATTCAGCTGCTGTTGATATAGCGGCTGCTACAGTGCCGTGAGATGCATGTTCTGCGGTTGAAATGGCTTTGTTTTGAACTTCTGAGCAGGCACTCAGCCAAAGGCTGAGAAAAATGCCTAGATATTTCATTCTATGTGTTAACGTCATCAGCACAAATCTGTAGTATAGGCATGGTTAAAGGTTAGTCCTTTATTACTATAACAACACACTTTTGCAGCCAAGTCTGCACTTTATTGGAGAAACAAATGCGCTTATTGACCAAGGTGTCGCTGATTGCCGCCGCCATGATTTCATTGTCTGCCTGTCAGAAAGAAGCTGCTGCGCCAGCTGCGCCAGTACTGGATACAGACGCTGCAAAACAATCTTATGCTATGGGTGTTTCAGTTGGTAAATACCTGAACAGCGCTGTAGAAGAACACAAAAAATTAGGCCTGCCATTAGCTTCTGACACCATGGTTCGTGGTGTGCAGGATTCTCTGGCTGGTAAAGCTGCGCTGACTGAAGAAGAAGTGCAGAAAATCATGACAGCTTTAGATGAACAGTTCCGCGCTAAACAAGCTGAAGCTGCCAAAGCAAAAGCTGCTGAAACTATCGCTAAAGGCGAAGCTTTCCTGGCTGAAAACGCTAAAAAAGCTGGCGTAAAAGTAACTGAATCTGGCCTGCAGTATGAAGTGATCACTGCAGCTGATGGTCCAAAACCAAAAGCTGAAGAAAAAGTACGTGTGAAATACAAAGGTACTTTTATTGATGGCGCTGAATTTGACAGCACAGACAAATCAAACGGTGGCGAGCCGGTTGAGTTCCAGTTAAATCAGGTTATTCCTGGCTGGACTGAAGGCGTGCAGTTAATGGGCGTTGGTTCTAAATTCAAATTCACTATCCCATCAGCTTTAGGCTACGGTGACCGCGATGTTGGCCCTATCCCTGCAAACAGCGTACTGCAATTTGAAGTTGAGCTGTTGGGCATTGTGGCTGAAGAAGCTGCTCCTGCTGGCGAAGCTGCAAAAAAGTAGTAATAGCCACACCGTATAAAACGGATTAGTGGACAATAAAAAACCGCCTTGATTGGCGGTTTTTTATTGCTGCTTTTATTAGCGAAAACTGCTACCTGTGCATACTTTCAGGCTTCAGGCAGAAACAGAGCCTTTGACGTGTTTGTTGTGCAAGGTTTGAATTAAT
>JAYRUI010000257.1:0-5258 GCA_041919175.1 Rheinheimera sp.
TGGGCCGTCAGCGATAACGCATCAGCAGACATTTTACACATAAGCGCCTCAATTGATAATAATTCCTATTTGCGTGCCAATTTAGATCAAATGAGAATTATTTGCAATTGAGTTTTTCAGCGAAGGTCGGATAATTTAATTGTTGTGCTGCTGATACCAGGTCCGCCACGCTACGTAATCATGTTCAATAATGGCATTAAGTTTGTGGAGAACCTGCTTTGAATAAGATCAATCCGGTAAAAAACACCCGTTTTTCAGCGATAAAACCAGCTTTGTTGTCAGGTGTTTGCCTGCTGCTCAGCGCCTGTACCGGCGTGCCGGAAAATGTTACGCCGGTCAGCCCTTTTGATTTACAGCGTTATTTGGGGCAGTGGCATGAAATAGCCCGGCTGGATCATCGTTTTGAGCGTGGTTTAACTCAGGTCAGCGCCACTTCTGTCAAAGTGCTGAACCGGGGTTTTTCCGAAGAAAACCAGCAGTGGGACGAGGCCGAAGGGGTGGCTAAATTTGTCGGTCCGGTGAATGAAGGCCGGCTCAAAGTATCGTTTTTTGGCCCTTTTTACGGCGCCTACAATATTGCCAAACTGGCGCCGGACTACAGCATGGCGCTGGTGGTGGGGCCTGATCTCAGTTACGCCTGGTTGCTGGCGCGAAGTGAAATTCCTGCAGAAAAACAATGCGCAGCCTTTTATCAGGCAGCCACTGAACTAGGTATTCAACCACAGGACTGGATCAAAATCCGCAGCTGTAAATAACAGCTGCAGCGCAACAAGTTGTGCTGGATCAAGTTGCCGTTTTGGCATCCTTCTATAGTCAGAAGATGATGATGATTCGGGATGTCTGTCGATGACCAGCAACGCTGCACCTGATGCCAAACCACCGCGGCTGATGTTCTGGCTAAAACTGATGATGTGGTCTGGTATCTCGCTGATTTTATTTGGCCATTATTTATGGGTGGGCGCCAGACTGCCGGAAACTATGGGCGTGCCTGGCATTATCCTGGTCGCGCTTTGTTGTGCTTTTGGCCTCATTTTGTCGTTGCCGACCAAAATTTATCTGACAATATTGCTAATGCAATATGAAGCCGAAGCTACAGCGCCGGCGCAACAAGCCAAAACCGCGGCAACTCCAGTGGGAGCAGCCAAAAACCGGTAACATCTCAGCCCTTACAACACATTGCCAGTGAAACTCAGGCCAACAGTAGTTGTTGCAGCTGGGGTAAAGACGTCACTGTATAGTCAGGTTGAATGTTATCTGGTGCTTCTGCGTGCTGATGATTGAGCCAACAAGCCGCAAGGCCGGCATTTTGTGCGCCTTTTACGTCTGCGACTATATTGTCACCCACCATCAGGGTTTTTGTTTTTGCCGGATGCCCCAGGCTTGCCAGGGCATGATCAAAAATAGCCGGATGCGGCTTCGCTACGCCAACCTGTTCAGAAATCACCAGACTGTCAAAAAAGTGCGCCACACCACAACGTTCCAGCCTGAGCTGCTGCATTTGGGTAAAACCATTGGTAATAATGCCCAGTTGGGCTTTGCCACTCAGCGCTTGCAACAATGCATGAGCGCCTGGCAATAAAGTGCAGATATCGGCCATGGTGAGCAAAAACTCATGGTTCAGCTGAGCTGCGGCTACCCCAAGCTGGTTGGCATAAGGCAAAAAACGTTGGGTTTGTAACTGTTCCGCATTGATAGTTCCGGCCTGATATTGTTGCCACAAAGGTAGATTCAGCTGTTGGTAACGCTGAAATTCGGCCTGATCAAACGCCAAATCATAACGGCTGAACAGCTGCTGCAAACCGGCAAAAGCATCAAAATGAAACAGCGTGTCGTCGGCGTCGAATAAAATGCAGTGGTATAACATGGTTTTCCCGCGGGCAGATGAACAGAAATAACAGGCGGCGCATTATGGCAGAAAGCGGCGGTGCCAGACACGGCCAAGCGCAAAAATGTACCTATAAAAAACACTTGTGGCTGCTGTGATTGTTGTTACAATGCGCTGGTTTTTTAACCAGAGAGGCAAGGCAATGAAAAAAACAGCAAAGGGCAAAGTTGCCCACGGCCGTGGTGACATCCACCACAACGCTTTAGCGGCATTAGTGACCAGCCCGTTATTCCGCAGCAAAGTGGAAAAGCCGAAAAAAGGCAAAGGCGCCTACAGCCGCAAACAGAACCGTCAGGGGCACTTACAGGGTGCCCCTGATGCATTTTGGGCTTTGAGATTTTTTCATTAAGTTGCTGTTTTGCTGGTTTTTATCTTGGTTTTACCGCATTTTTTACCACATAGCTCTTTACTGTGATTGCCTAAATGCCACTCCCTTGTTAGCCTCAGAACTCTTTCCCGCCACATTGTGTTATTTCAACAAGGAAGCGCCATGACCCGCCGAGACCAGATTAACTATCTTGAGCTGCCAAGCTTGCAGCCTGAACAAAGCAAAGCCTTTTTCACCAGCGTTTTTGGCTGGACCTTTGTGGACTATGGCCCTGATTATCTGGCGTTTTTTGATGCTGGCCTCGAGGGTGGTTTTTATCGTGCCACCCAGGTTGCCACCACAGCCCAAGGCGGTGTTTTGGTGGTGTTAAAAAGCGACGATCTGGAGCAAAGCCTCGCCGCAGTTGAGGCTGCCGGTGTCACCATCACCAAAGCTATTTTTAGTTTTCCGGGTGGTCGCCGTTTTCAGTTTTTGGAACCTGGTGGCAATGAATTTGCTGTTTGGGCTGAATAACTATGCCACAGCAGTTTGCCGTTGAGCTGGTGTTTGCTTTTAGCAGTGCAACTTGTGCCGGTAATCCGGCAGCCGTGGTGCTGTTTGAAACATTTGCGCCAACAGAACTGCTGCAACAGCTGGCGACTGCCACCGGGCAACCAGTGACTGTGATGTTATGCCCGGCGCACAATGGATATCAGATCCGCTGGTTTAGCAGCAGCACTGAAATCAATTTATGTGGCCACGGCACACTGGCTGCAGCGGCTGTGCTTTTTAATCAGCAGAAAAACTCCCTCCAAAGCAATGAATTAGCCTTTTATAGCCCTTTTGGTAATATCACAGTGGCAAAACAACAGCAGCATTTTTGCCTGACGCTGCATGCTTTTGCCCTGCAAGCCCTGGCTCTGGAAAGCTTAGCCGCCGGAATCATTCAGGGCGCTATCCGGGCTGCCAGCAGCAGAGATTTGATTCTGGAGTTTGCCAGTGCAGCTGAAGTGGCGGCTTATCAGCCGGATTTTGCGGCTATTTGTTTATTACCGTGGCACGCTGTGATTGTAACGGCAGCTTCAGCCCAAGGCGGTTATGTGTTCCGCTATTTTGCGCCCAAAATTGGCATCAACGAAGATCCGGCCACAGGCTCGGTGCACTGCTCACTGATGCCTTATTGGGCCAGCAGGCTTGGCCATGGGCCCATCCAAGCGCGGCAACTGTCAGCAACAGGCGGGGAGTTTGTGCTGCAATTGTTGCCACAAAACTGTGATGATTCAGGTGATGTGGCTGATATGGTGCAGATAGCGGCGATGGCCAGGCTGGCCGGTGTCAGCCAATTGTTATTGTCAGAAGCAGCCAGCCCAGCGCCGTTGCTTTGTTAACTTCTACTTCTGAACTCTCATTTCTTAACGCCTCATATTTTAGGGCCCGGCAGTGCCACAACACAGCAGGCTTGCCCTTCGCCGGCCTGCACCTTAAACTTTGCATCATTTTGCAGCCACAGGCGTACCCCAGTTGACCACAACTACTGAGTTTTTTCGTTTAAATAAATTTATCAGCGACACCGGCTTCTGCTCCAGGCGCGAAGCCGACAAACTGATTGAGTCCGGTCAGGTGAAAGTGAATGGCCAGCTGGCGTTGGTGGGCACCAAAGTGGCAGCAACGGATAACGTTGAAGTTTCGGGTAAACCCCTGAAAAACAAGCCAAGACGCGTGTATCTGGCGTACCACAAACCTGTGGGCATTACCTGCACCACTGAGCTGCATATCAAAGGTAATATTGTTGATGCGGTGAAATACCCGGAGCGGATTTTTCCGATAGGGCGGCTGGACAAAGAATCGGAAGGGCTGATTTTTCTGACCAATGACGGCGATATCGTCAATAAAATTCTGCGTGCCGGCAATGCTCATGACAAAGAATATGTGGTGACAGTCGACAAACCAATTCACGACAATTTTATCCGCAAAATGGCCGCTGGCGTGCCTATTCTGGATACCGTCACTTTACCTTGTCAGGTGACGCAAAAATCACGGCACACTTTTAATATTGTGTTGCGTCAGGGCTTAAACCGGCAGATCCGCCGCATGACCGAATATCTGGGTTTTAATGTCACTAAACTCAAGCGTGTGCGCATTATGAATGTGCGTTTGGTTGGTTTAGCAGCAGGGCAGTGGCGTGAATTAACCGCTGATGAAATGACCGAGCTGGAAACGATGTTATTAAGTTCCAGTAAAACGGAAGAAGCGTCCAGACTCACAGCGCAGCAGTTGCCGGATGAAGACTGATTTTGACCTGCCTGAGCTTGATTGTGCTGTGGCTGATTGGCCTGAGTTTGATTGGCAAGGCGAGCGGCGGCTTTTTGTCGGTGTTGCGCCTGATTTGGCGCAAAAAGCGTTATTAACCCCGCTGTTAAACCAACTGCCTTCGCCGTTACAAGCGGTAAAAGCCGACAATCTGCATCTGACCTTATTGTTTTTAGGCCAAAGCAGCGCTGCGCAGACAAAGTTGCTCTGGCGGCAACTGCAGGCACAAGCCAGCTTGCCAGCTTTTGAAGTGCAGCTGAATACACTGGAACTCTGGCCAGGGCCTGCGGTGTTTTGCCTGACCGGCGCCATACAAGACCCTCGTTTGTTGTTGCTGGATAGTCAACTGCAACAAGCGGCCGCTATTGCTGGTTTCCCGCCGCCACAACATCAGTTAAAACCCCATATCACGCTGGCGCGTAAAGCAAAACACTGGCCCGATCCGGCACCTGCAGCCATTGAACTGACGCTTAGTGCTGATGAATTGTTGTTATATCACTCGATATCAACGCCTGAAGGCGTTTGTTATAAGCCTATCGCCAGCTTGCCTTTCACTGCAGCGTAAATCACCACCAGTCTCTCGCAGAGCGAGGGGGCAATCGCGGCCCGACGCCAGAACTCAAGACAAAAAAACCGCGTATACCGGGACCAGGCATACGCGGTTTGGCACAACTTAGTCAGCACGACAGAGGAGACGGCTGGTTGGCCTTAAAACATCACAACTGATAGCTGATGTGTTGATGGAAACGCACGATT
>JAYRUI010000258.1:0-5228 GCA_041919175.1 Rheinheimera sp.
AGCGCTGGTTTCCGGTTGATAAAACACAGATGGAAAAAGCGCAGCAGTGGTTCGGTCGCTTTGGTTCGGCCTCGTTGTTGTTATGCTCGCTGCCGATTGTGGGCGATCCATTAACTATTGTTGCTGGGGTCATGCGAATGCGTTTGTGGTTATTTGTGGTTTTGGTGGTAATTGCCAAAGGTAGCCGCTATGCATTGTTATTGCTGCTGGCAGAGCAGTTATTACCCAATGGCTGACAGGGGTTGTATTGCGTTTTGGCGGGACAAAATTTTTGCGCTTGATAACAACTGCCTTCAGGCAGCCATAACAACATCATAAGGATAGCTGTGAAAAAATCTGTGTTTTTAGCAAAAAGTCTGGCGCTGACAGCAGCCCTCATAGTGACAAATTTACCAGCGTTGGCTGCAACCGCCGAAGTAAATACGGCCGCAATAAAAACAGCCCCAGAGAAAATAGCTGCGGACAACTATCTGGATATTCCACAAGATGAGTTGGTTTATCTTGAGCTTGAACAAGGCATCGTTGTGCTGAAACTGGCACCACAATTTACGCCGGAGCATAGCAAAAGATTCATCGCTCTGGTGCAGGCTGGTTTTTATAACGGCCTGGATTTTTACCGGGTGATTGACCAGTTTGTATTGCAAGCCGGCTTGATGGACACAGAAACACATCCCTACGGCGTAAAAGCTGATTGGCCAGCACTGAAAGCCGAATTTAGCTGGCCTGTCCGGCCAAATGACCCATTCACCCTGGTGCAACAAGACGATTTATTAGCTAAACAAACCGGTTTTAATCAGGGGTTTGCAGTGGGAAGGGATAATAGCGAAGAATGGTTATTACATTGCCCCAATGTCATCAATATGGCGCGTAGTGAAGACGCCAACAGCGCCACCACAGATTTTGCCTTGATGCAGGGGCAGGCGCCGCGTCACCTGGATAGGAATATGTCGGTGTTTGCCAAAGTGATCTGGGGTGGGCAGGCGCTTAATCTGGTGATAAGAGGCGAGCGTGAAAACGGCGGTATTATTGACAATAAGGCACAGCGTAGCCGTATTATCCGTATGACGTTAGGTTCGGATTTGCCAAAAGCTGAACAATTACCGCTGCAGTGGCTGGATACCGCAAGTGCTGAATTTAAGCAGCGTATTGCCGGAAGCAGAGCGCGTGACAATGCGTTTTTCCGGCATAAAGGCAATGGCGCGCTGGATATTTGTTATCAGCAGGTGCCGGTGCGGTTAAAACCAGCACAAGAAGCCGCTGCAAGCGCAAAGCACTGATAAAAGCGCTAGGCGAAAAGCACGCTTTGGTTCATCATATTGCACATTGTTTTTATGATCCGTTTTAAGATCCGTTTTTAATCTGCCATGAAAAGGTAATTGTATGGAATACACCCTGACTGCCGACGAACTGAAAAAAGTAACGCAACTTGATGCCGAACAGCGTTACGAATATTTTATTAATGCGGTGGCCGATCTGGAAAAGATCTGGATTTTGACCGACGAAGAAGGTTTTGTACTAGTGACTGCGGAAGACGAACGTTGTATTCCGGTATGGCCACATGCTGAAATTGCTCAGATGTGGATTGAAGGTGACTGGGCTAATTGTCAGGCGCAGGCAGTGGATATCAGCACCTGGCTCGACAAATGGACCAATGGTCTGGAAGGTGACGAACTGTCAGTGGCAATTTTCCCACATGCGGATGAACCAGGCATTGTAGTGCCACCTTCAGAGCTGCAAGAGACTTTGATTGAAGTGATGCAGGAAGACGGCAGCCATTAAGCTTGCAATACCACTGATGTAAATAAGAGCCAGCACCATGCTGGCTTTTTTACGGCTGTAATTGATGGCCGGATAGGTTCGATTGGCTTGCTGAAGCGCCCCCAAAAGCGCTGCAATTTTCAGCATAAAAGCATGATCTCGCTATTGATAATTGTTCTTAATTAGATTAACATGACGGCGTTTTCACCACCCGCGGGGCTGTTATGTACGTTTGTGTTTGTAAAGCAGTGACTGATAAAACCATTAAACAGAAAGTGTCTGAAGGCTTGTGTTCAATGCGCGAGCTGAAGCAGTGTCTGGGCGTGGGTAGTCAATGTGGCAAATGTACCAGTTCTGCCCAGGATTTATTAAACCGTACCTTATCTGCCCAGATGATCCCATGCCGTGTGTTAGAGTCACAACGTCCGGCAGCCTGATTTTTCGTCCTCTCTGATTATTTGTAGCATCATTTCCTCTGCGCGTTTTTGCTGGCTTGGCTGTTTTTATTGCGCCATTTACTGCTGTGATTTATTGGCTTTGGCGCAGTAATTACAAGGCTGCAGCGAACTTTTGTGTTAAAAACCAATGAATATCCATTTATTCTGCATGAGTATTTATTTGTTATTCAAAACAACACCGGGCTAGGGCATAATGCGTTGCTTATTGCATTGAGATTATTGGCTATTCCAGAAGAGGTTTGTATGAAGGTAACTCCCGAACATCCAGTCCGCACAGTTGCTATTGTTGGCGGCACCCATGGTAATGAATTTTCAGGAATTTATCTGGAGCGCCGCTATCGCGCCGAGCCTTCGCTGATGCACAGAGGCAGTTTTAGCTGCCGTACTTTACTCGCCAATCCTATGGCGCATCAGGCCAATAAAAGGTATTTGGACAGCGATTTAAACCGCCAGTTTAAAACTGTGGATTTGGCAGATCCAAGCCGTTGTAATTACGAGCAAAGCCGTGCCAAAGTGATCAATGCTGAGCTGGGCCCTAAAGGCGCCGCCAAAACCGACTTTATTATTGATTTACACAACACCACCAGCAATATGGGGCCTTGCCTTATTCTGACCCAATCTGGACGTATTTATAATCTGCTGGCCGGTTACATCAAACTGAAAATGCCAGAGGCTGTGATTTCTCGCGATGAAGATGATTTTGCAGCTGAAGATCATGCGCTGCTCTGCACCCTTGGCACCTATGGTGTCATCGTGGAAGTCGGGCCCCAACCTCAGTCGGTGCTGCGCCAGGATGTGCTGGAACAAATGCACGAAATGACACAGCATATTCTTGATTTTATTGAGCATTATAATCTCGGCACTTTGCCGGAGTTACCCGGAAAAGTCGAAGCTTTCCGTTATCTGCACAGCATTAAATTACCACTGAGCGAAAGTGGTGAACGTTTAGGCATGGTGCACAAGAACATTCAGGATAAAGACTATCAGCCAATACAACCGGGTCAGCCGCTGTTTACCCTGTTTGATGGCACTGAACTTTGTTATGAAGGCACTGACATTGTGTATCCAACCTTTATTAATGAAGCGGCTTATTACGACAATAATCTGGCGATGTCGCTTAATGAAAAAGTCTGGATTGAAGTGGCTTAAGGCGCAGCGCCGGCAATAAATCCGTGGGAGGCTGGCAGCCTTCAATGCGGTGTGTTATTTCGGCAGATATTTTGCCGAAATAACACACCTTTGCTGCCCGGCTTTGCGTATATTGGTTAGAATATCAAGCAATTGCGTTGTTGCTCTGTGCAAAAAGAAAACACTGATGTTGCCAATTCACAACTAATCACAACTAAGGGTCCGTAACTGATGAAAGATATGGTGCTGGTGTCCTTTATCGTGGACTTGTTGTTGTGTTTGTTATTGTTGTTTTTGTTTTTTGTGCAGCGGCGTGACCGTCATGCCTTGTTCTGGGGGCTTGGGCATCTCAGCCTGTCCTTCATGGTTTTTTTCTGGTACTTACCTGTGCCGGAATTACCCTTACCGCAACTGCGTTATGAAATGATGACGCTGCTGGCTGTGATCGGTTGGTGTGGGTATTGGTTTGGCGGACTTTGGGTAACCCGCTATCAGCTGCCACACTGGCGTCGTGATCTGGCGGTTTTTGTGGTGCTGGCATTGGTGCTGCGCTGGACTGTCAGTTTTGGTGATCCCTTTGAATCGGCCATTTCGGTCACTGCGCTGATGCATTATCTGGTGATGACGGTGATTTTTGCCGCCAGCGGGTATTGGCTCTGGACTTTGCTACCACAATTCCGCTTTTTAGCTGTTATTTTCTGGCTGCGCACTCTGTTAACACTGGTGATCCCTTTTGCGGTTGAATATCAATGGCAATTAAACACAGTGATGGTGGTGGCTTCTGTTGCCAAAATCAGTTGTTTGTTTGGGTTTATTTATTTGCTGTTAATGCAGTCGCGCTATCGATACCGCGCCATTATCGAAAGTTTAAGTCACGGATTTTTTGTCAGGGATAAAGCCGGCGTGATTATCCGTTGCAATGACAAAGGTGCGCGTTTATTGGGTTTTACTGGCCGTCTTGATGTGGAAGGCCGTAAAGTGACAGAAGTGATGCCCAGGCTTAGCCAACAAATGGCGGATGCTTTTTTTGCCCGCCTGACCAGCCCGAACCATAAACCGCCTTTTATCGATGAAGCACTGGTGCATTTATGTAACGGCAATACCCTGGACGCAGAATTTATCAGCTCGCCTTATGCAGAGCGTGGCCAGTTGTATTGTATGGTGCAGCTGCTGGATATTTCAGAGCGCAAACAACAACAAAGAGAGTTGTTAAAAGCAGCGACAACAGACCGTATTACCGGTTTGCTCAATCGCAACGCACTGGCAGACAAACTGGACGAATTGTTACAACAACAATCCGCTCAGGCGTTGATTCTGTTGGATATTGACCACTTTAAGCGGATTAACGACAACTTTGGCCCACAACTGGGCGATTTGTTGTTACAACAAGTGGCGCTCCGGCTACAACAGCAGTTTGCCATGGTGCCGCTTGCCAGATTAAGTGGTGATGAATTTGCGTTGTTATGGCCACTTAGCGCAGGTAAAACCGCAGACGAGCAGTTGCAACAGCCGTTGTCGGACATTCGTATGTTGTTTGCCAGTCCTTTTGCCTTCAATGAGTTAACCACTTTGCTCAGCTGCAGTATCGGTATCAGCCTGGCGCCGGTGGATGGCTCCAACAGCGATACTCTAATTAAACATGCCGATATGGCGATGTACCATGCCAAACAGCAGGGCAGGCATAGTGTTGCTTATTTTGCTGAGCCTATGCTGGAGCGCTCCAGGCAGCTGTTGCAACTGGATAACGAGCTTAAACAGGCTATCAGCCGCAATGAACTTAGTTTGCACTATCAACCCATCATCACAGCGGGTCGTGGTGGTTTTTGTAAAATGGAAGCGCTGCTGCGATGGCACAATGCCAATCTTGGACAGGTGAGCCCGGAC
>JAYRUI010000259.1:0-5224 GCA_041919175.1 Rheinheimera sp.
TTAACTCAGCAAAAGCCGAATTACGCGCCTGGATCACAGCTTCCAGCGTTTCGCGTTCATGCGACATATAACCTTTAGCGGTTTCTACCAGATTTGGGATCAGGTCATAACGACGTTTTAACTGCACTTCAATCTGGGCAAAAGCATTCTGGAAACGGTTTTTCAGTTTTACCAGCTGGTTAAAAATGCTGATGACATATAACAACACCAGGCCAATAACAACAAGGGTGATCAGGCTGCTCATGGGGTTTCCTTACTCGTGGCTGTGATGGTTTTGACGCGGGCTAAAAGCACTCTAGCATCGTTAACATTAAATTAATAGCAAGCTGAAACTAAAAGCAAATGCCCTCGAAAACCGCCGGTGCAGGCTGCTATTTTGTTGGGCTTGGGCTACTATGGCGCCAGTGCGCCAGCCTGAGTTGCTGGCGTGTAAAGCCTGGTGTTTCTGTTGTATTGAGGTTTTTATGTCTGAATTTAAACATATTTCTGTTACTGAAACTTTTGCCAGATTGCAGCAAAAGCAAGTGGTGATTGCCGATATCCGCGATGAACAAAGTTTCAGTGCCGCCCATATTGAAGGGGCTTATCATCTGACCAATACCAGCCTGCACCAGTTTACCCAGTTACATGATTATGAAACGCCGGTGGTGGTGGTGTGTTATCACGGCAACTCCAGCCAGGGCGCGGCGCAATATCTGGTGAATCAGGGTTTTTCTGAGGTGTACAGCATGGATGGTGGTTTTGAAGGCTGGCGGCATAATTTCCCGCATGTCAGCTCACAGGAATAACAGCCGATGCTTAAACTGGCTGAACTGAATTCTGCCAGCGCCGCCCAGACTTTTGCCGATTATTGTGTCAGTTGTGGCTGGCATGTCAGTGTGGTGGTGCAGGACACAAACAGAGCAGAAATTTTCAGCGCTGCCGACTGTTTTACCCAGGTACAGCAAGAGCTGGATTTGTTTTTGCAAACTCCGGAACATAACAAATACAGTCAGGCGGCCTGGAGCCGGAATCAACCCAGCAATACCAAACAAAGCATGGGCACAGCTGAGATCTGGCAGCGAATGCAGTTGATGTCTGGTGTGGTTACCCAGAGCATAGCGCTATTGTGTGTGCTGATATTTGTCGCGCAGCAAATATGGCCTGGCCCTTTATATTATGGGCTGAAGTTTTTTGATGCCGCCCAGTGGCAACAAAGCTGGCTGAGCTGGCGCTGGCTGAGTCCGGCGTTATTGCACTTTTCGGCGGCACATCTGGTGTTTAACCTGCTGGCTTGGTGGTTATTTGCCGGTCGTATTGAAAAACAGCTGGGTAGCCGCAGTTTATTGCAGCTGGCCTTGCTGTCGGCGCTGGTGAGCAACAGTGCGCAGTTTTTGCTGCAAGACGATAACTTCGGTGGTTTGTCCGGTGTGGTGTATGCCGTGATAGGTTTTGTCTGGGTTTATGGTGTGCGCTTTAAACGCCAGCCGCTCAAACTTGGCAATGCCGATATAGGCATGGCGCTGGTATTTCTGGTGATGGGTTTTGCCGATATGCTCTGGGTGAATACTGCCAACTGGGCGCATTTATTTGGTTTGTTAAGTGGTATGGCATTGGCTATGTTACAACGCCGGCGATAACCGGCGTTGTAACAACAAATAACAAATCCGGATTACTGATACAGATACTTGGTAAACAACACGTCCTGCACCACTTCAACACCTGTTTCTTTTTTCATTAAGTCATTCAGGTTACGCAGAATTTTTAAGCGGATTTCTTCGCGGCCGGTTAAAGACTTGATCATGTCTTCCTGCTCTTTACCAAAAGTGGCCACTATGGCATTTAGGATCAGCGGTTCGTGATGTTCGACCATGGGTAAAAACTTTTCGTCTTTGATCATCAGTTCCATGGTCACCCGCACATAACCCAGGCTTTTTTGCCCTGTTGTCACATAGTTAGTGACAATATCCGGGTCAAAACCGTAATAAACCACTTTAGGTTTGGCAGGTGCAGCAGCATCTTGTGCCAGCACCGCTGAACTGAGCAATAACAACAGCAGCGCACATATATTTTTCATCGAAACCACACTGAATTGAGTTTGATCCTTAAGGCCAACAAGTGTACCTGAGGCCATCATGGCTGGCTATCGGCAAACCAGCATTGCTGCTTTCATTTGTCTAAAACCGCAGCGAAAAGCAGCAATATCCGGTGTTATCAGCTGTTTACCTCACCAATTTTTAATTTGTAAGCCGATGCGGTTTAACTATTACAACAGCTTTTTGTGTTTGCCAGCAAAGACGGTATTTTTTTCTGTGTCGCAAATGCCTGGCTTTGGTTGCGGTGCTGAAATACCGGCCTGAAGTTGTTATGATGCGGCCAGTTTTGTTGTTGATACTGTGCTTATGCCCCTCTGTGTTGATGATTTATTTGCTTATTCCGGCTGGTGTCTGGCGGAACTCACGCCATGCCCGCCGCTCTGGTTGCCCTGGTTAACAGGCCAGGGTTCGTTAACCCGGCAACTGAAAGCTTATAACAGCGGTTTTCAGTTGCAGCTGTTATCAGAGCAAAAAACTGCGCTGCCACAGGCGTTGGCAACTCGCTGGCAAACCGGCTTTGGTGTGCGGCGGGAAGTGTTAATGTCGCTCGGCGGCAAAGCTGCTGTGTTTGCCCAAAGCTGGTTGCCGGACAGCACTTTGGCCGCGTTAACGCCTTTAGCGCAGCTGGGTGAACAACCCCTGGGTGAGTATATTTTTACGCAGGCGGATTTAAGCCGTAGTGCCATTGAAGTGGCCAAATTCCCTCAGGGTTTAGCTTTAACGCAGCCCGAAGCGCAAGCAGAACTCTGGGGCAGGCGTTCGTATTTTTCGCTGCAACAACATGAATTTCTGGTGCAGGAAGTGTTTTTAACCGGATGGCTGGACGAATGAAACTACAACTCACGCTGGCGAACTTGCGGCCATACAGCGCTTTAATGCGGCTGGATAAACCTATTGGCACCTATTTATTGTTATGGCCCACCTATTGGGCCTTGTGGCTGGCCAGTAACGGCACGCCAGAGCTATCTATGCTGCTGGTCTTTACTCTGGGTGTTGTGCTGATGCGCGCAGCTGGTTGTGTGATTAACGATTATGCCGACCGCAATTTTGACGGGGCTGTAGAACGCACTAAATTGCGGCCTTTAGCGACAGGTGAAGTGACAGCAACCGAAGCTTTGCAGTTATTCGGCTTGTTATTGTTGTTGTCGGCTACATTGTTGTTGTTTCTTGACTGGCGCACTGCGGCTTTGTCGTTGGTGGCTGTGTTGCTTGCCGGCAGTTACCCTTTTATGAAACGCATCACCCATTTACCTCAAGTGGTGCTGGGCGCCGCTTTTAGCTGGGGTATGGTGATGAGTTTTATGGCGATTCAGGGCCAGCTGCCGCTGCTGGTATGGCTGATTTATGCCGCCAATCTGTTATGGACAGTGGCTTATGACACTTTTTACGCCATGGTTGATAAAGAGGACGACGAAAAAATTGGCGTCAAATCTACCGCCAGGTTATTTGGCAAATACAACCTCTGGATCATTGCGCTGTTGCAACTGGGCATGCTGGCGTTGCTGGAATGGGCCGGTGCGCTGGCTGGTTTAGGCTGGCCTTTTAGTGTGGCTTTAGTGGCGGTCTTATTGCTGTTTATGCATCAGCATCGCTTAGCAAGAACAGGCCGGGATGGCTGTTTCCGCGCTTTTTTACAAAACCATTATGTCGGGCTGGTGATATTTATCGGTATTGTTGCCGGCCAAATCTTCGTTTAACCCTGCTTCGTTCTGTTTTTTCTGCAATTTGAGCTGATGCAACGCGCCTTTGGGCGCGCAAGCCAGTCAATCCAATACTGATTGTGGTACGTATAACTTCCTATTCTTTCTGCCGTTTTGAGGTCAGCATGCAGTTATTGCAAGCATTGGGTTATGCCGGTTTATTGCCTTTTTTGTTATTAACGGCTTTGTGTTTTTGGCCGCTGTTCCCTGAATTTGATGCCCTTGCCATGTTTCAGCGTTACAGCGCCATTATTCTGGGTTTTATGGCCGGTGTGTTGTGGCCGGTTTGGTCACAACAAGCGGCACTGCGGCCATTGGCGCTGTTTGCCGTGGCTTTGCCAGTGATCAGTTTTGCCGCAGGTTTATTACCCGACAGCCTGTTATTGATGGTGGAGCTGCTGTTGTTTGTGGTGTTGCGTGTTGGTGAACGTTGGTTTGGCCTGGACGAACAGTATCATCCTGCCTACCTGCAACTGCGCAACAGGCTAACCGGTGTAGTGGTGCTCTGCCATGCCTTGCTGTTGTTTTATCTGTTGGCATAAGCGGCAAAGGTCAACAGCAGCTGAAAGTTTTTTGTGGTATTGCCTGTCTTGTTAAAGAGTCTGTTTTGTTTCGCAGCACACCAATAACGGCAGAGGGAAATATGGTGAGATTAAAAGGTCTGTGGCAAAGGTTCTGTGTTGGCAGTTGTTTGGCCGTGTTATTCAGCGGCAGTGTGTTGGCGCAAAACGGCGAACAAACAACAATGGCGGCCACAATTTCTCAGGAAACCATAGTGCTGGGTGCTGGTTGTTTTTGGGGGGTGGAAAAACGTTATCAGGCGTTGCCAGGGGTGATAGATGCAGTGTCGGGTTATGCCGATGGTCGCGGCGTGCAACCCAATTACCGCGCTATTACGGCGGAAAAACAACGCTTTAACCCCAATAACTTTGCGGAAGTTGTGCAGGTAACCTTTAACCCCGGCATCATCAGCACTGAGCAAATTCTGCAGTTTTATTTTGAGCAGCATGACCCTACGCAAAAAAACCGGCAAGGCAATGATGTCGGCACTCAATATCGTTCAATAGTGCTGTTTACCTCGGTAGCACAACAACAAATGGCGGTGCAGGTCAGGGATCAGTATCAGCAACTGCTGAAACCGGCAGGGTATGGCGACATCGTCACCGAGATTAAAGCCCTGACAAAATTTTACCCGGCGGAAGATTACCATCAGGATTATCTGGCGAAAAACCCGGACGGTTATTGCCCGGATCACGCCACTGGGGTACGTTTTGCTTCCAGCACAACACCAGAGCCTGCAGTGGACAACAGCATGTTGTTGCAAGGCCAGCACATTGTCGTAATAGACGCCCCTGATTGTCCTTATTGCGAACAGTTTAAAAAACAGGTTGCCAATGATTATCAGGGCACTATCCCGATGCATTTTCGCAGTGCACGTCAGTTGCAGGG